>NZ_JBJJMO010000024.1:0-54855 GCF_046231935.1 Pseudomonas sp. KCJK9111
CCGCAAGACCTGCGTTCGGCCTTCTGAAGTCGCGAAGATCAAGATCAAGATCAAGATCAACAGCAACAGCAACAGCAACAGCAACAGCAACAGCAACAGCAACAGCAACAGCAACAGCAACAGCAGGGGCAGAGAGTGCCTTAGCAACATATTCTGAGCTGCTAGATTGCTTAGTTGCAGTTATGGAAAATTCAAGGTGGTTCGATTCAAACGATGGGCACAGTATAAGCCACGTAGCAGATTACTTATAACCCACCGACCACCACACCCCTTGCCGCCTACAACCTTGGAGCTGATGTAGTGCGAAGTCCAATTTATCGACATCTCTGTACGCTCTGTGCTGGGCAATGATCCGGGGGCTCTCTATACACGAGGTCAGGCACAGATCCTGCCTTCGGGGGAGTTGGAACCCAACGCTTTAGTGACGCCCTACAAGCACCATGGCGCCCACTGGCAGACCCTGCCAAACCCACGTTGGTCGCCCGCGTTGTTACGCAATCGGTAAAACACCGTTGCATCTAAGACTAAGGTCGTCTGGTTGCCGTCCAACAGCCGCATAAAGTAAGGGTGTGGGTTACATTCCCTCTCTGTGCTGCTAGGACAAAAACAATGAACGACAGCATTTACCTCTCGATACAAAACAGCCCCCGTTTCAAGGAGCTGGTCAGCAAGCGCGAACGGTTCGCCTGGATACTCTCGGCGATCATGCTCGGGCTCTATTGCGCTTTCATCCTTCTGATCGCCTACGGCCCCCAGGTACTGGGCGCCAAGATCAGCCCTGATTCATCGATCACCTGGGGCATTCCCCTGGGCGTCGGGCTGATCATCTCGGCATTTGTCCTGACCGCCATCTATGTGCGCCGTGCCAACGGCGAATTCGATGAGCTGAACAAGGCCATCCTGAAGGAGGCGCAACAATGATTCGTCCTGCCAAGACACTGGCCGTTCTGGCCTGCGGCGTCTTTGCACCCGCCGTGTGGGCTGCCGATGCCCTGACCGGCGAGGTGCAGAAACAACCGCTGAACGTTTCTGCCATCGCCATGTTCGTGGCCTTCGTGGCCTTCACCCTGGGCATCACCTACTGGGCTTCCAAGCGCAACAAGTCCGCCTCGGACTACTACGCTGCCGGTGGTCGCATCACCGGTTTCCAGAACGGCCTGGCCATTGCCGGCGACTACATGTCGGCAGCCTCGTTCCTGGGTATTTCCGCCTTGGTGTTCACCTCCGGCTACGATGGCCTGATCTACTCCATTGGCTTCCTGGTAGGTTGGCCGATCATCCTTTTCCTGATCGCCGAGCGCCTGCGTAACCTGGGCAAATACACCTTCGCCGACGTCGCCTCCTATCGCCTGGGGCAAAAGCAGATCCGCACCCTGTCCGCCTCAGGGTCGCTGGTGGTGGTGGCCTTCTACCTGATCGCACAGATGGTAGGTGCAGGCAAGTTGATCGAACTGCTGTTCGGCCTGGACTACCACGTGGCCGTGATCCTGGTCGGTATTCTGATGTGCCTGTACGTGCTGTTCGGCGGCATGCTGGCCACTACCTGGGTACAGATCATCAAGGCGGTGCTGTTGCTGTCGGGTGCAAGCTTCATGGCGCTGATGGTGATGAAGCACGTAGGCTTTGACTTCAACACCCTGTTCTCCGAAGCCATCAAGGTGCATGCCAAGGGCGAGGCCATCATGAGCCCCGGCGGTCTGGTCAAGGACCCCATCTCGGCCTTCTCGCTGGGCCTGGCCCTGATGTTCGGTACGGCTGGTCTGCCACACATCCTGATGCGCTTCTTCACCGTCAGCGATGCCAAGGAAGCCCGCAAGAGCGTGCTCTACGCCACCGGTTTCATCGGTTACTTCTACATCCTGACCTTCATCATCGGCTTCGGCGCGATTCTGTTGGTCAGCACCAACCCGGACTTCAAGGACGCAGCCGGCGCCTTGCTGGGCGGTAACAACATGGCCGCCGTGCACTTGGCCAATGCCGTGGGCGGGAGTGTGTTCCTGGGCTTCATCTCGGCCGTGGCCTTCGCCACCATCCTGGCGGTCGTGGCTGGCCTGACCCTGGCGGGCGCTTCGGCGGTTTCCCATGACCTGTACGCCAGCGTGTGGCGCAAGGGCAAGGCCAACGACAAGGACGAAATCCGCGTCTCGAAGATCACCACCGTTGCGCTGGGCGTCTTGGCCATCGGCCTGGGCATCCTGTTCGAGAAGCAAAACATCGCCTTCATGGTGGGCCTGGCCTTCTCCATTGCGGCCAGCTGCAACTTCCCCGTACTGCTGCTCTCGATGTACTGGAAGAAACTGACCACCCGTGGCGCCATGATTGGCGGCTGGCTAGGCCTGATCAGTGCAGTGACGCTGATGGTGCTCGGCCCGACCATCTGGGTGCAGATCCTTGGCCACGAGAAAGCCATTTACCCTTACGAGTACCCAGCCTTGTTCTCGATGCTGATCGCCTTCGTGGGCATCTGGTTCTTCTCGATCACCGACAAGTCTACGGCTGCTGAGAACGAGCGGGCGCTGTTCTTCCCGCAGTTCGTGCGCTCGCAGACTGGCCTGGGCGCTTCAGGGGCGGTATCGCACTGATTCGCAAGCATGAAAAAACCGCGCCTCGGCGCGGTTTTTTTTTTGCTTCACTAGATCATGCCGAGTAACAACAGCACCAGCAAGATCACCAGCACCACACCGACGATGCCGGACGGGCCATAGCCCCAGCTGCGCGAGTGCGGGAACACCGGCAAGCCGCCAATCAACAGGAGGATCAGGATGATGATGAGAATCGTGGTCATGGAGGAGTCCTTGCGTGGTTGAGGGTCAAGGGCCCAGGTTGCCGGCCTCTTGTAATTAATGACCGACGCCGCTTGTGAAAGATTCCATCGGCGTGTTGGCCATCGCCCCGTCTTTGTGCGCAGCGGGCGGTTCATGGCCGCTCATTCACTTGCCTGATAAGCACCCGCCCTGGGCATCGGCTTGATTAGACTGGGGCCACACCCTCTGAAAAAAGGCAGTCGCCATGCACAAGCGCATCATGATCACTGGCGCAGGCTCCGGGCTGGGCCGCGAAATTGCCCTGCGTTGGGCGCGCGAAGGCTGGCGCCTGGCGTTGGCCGACATCAGCGAGGCTGGCCTGCGCCAGACGCTTGAAATGGTGCGTGCCGCGGGCGGGGACGGGTTCGTGCAACGGTGCGATGTACGCGACTACAGCCAGCTCACCGCGCTGGCACAGGCATGCGAGGAGCACTTCGACGGCATCGATGTGATCGTCAATAACGCCGGGGTGGCATCAGGCGGGTTCTTCGCCGAGTTGTCGCTCGAAGACTGGGACTGGCAGATCTCGGTAAACCTCATGGGCGTGGTCAAGGGCTGCAAAGCTTTTCTGCCGCTGCTTGAACGCAGCAAAGGGCGCATCGTCAACATCGCCTCCATGGCAGCGCTCATGCAGGGCCCAGGCATGAGCAACTACAACGTCGCCAAGGCGGGAGTGCTGGCGCTCTCGGAAAGCCTGCTGGTGGAGCTGCGCCAACTTGGGGTGGGTGTGCACGTGGTCTGCCCGTCATTTTTCCAGACCAACCTGCTGGACTCGTTCCGTGGGCCGGATCCGGCCATGAAAGCGCAGGTCGGCAAGTTGCTGGAAGGCTCGCCCATCAGTGCCAGCGATATCGCCGAGTGCATCTACCACCAGGTGGCTGACGGGCAGTTTCTGATCCTGCCCCACGAAGCGGGGCGCCAGGCCTGGGCGTTGAAATGCCAGGCACCTGAACGGCTGTACGATGAAATGGCCGACATGGCAGTGAAGATGCGTGCGAAGGCCCGAACCCGTTAAGGAGTAGGGCGGCTCTGTAAGAAAGGTTACCTAGCCGTGTCAGGTCTTTCTGAATGAGGGTGGAAGTATTGAGTAGCCAAATGGCTAAGCTGCACGCTCCGGTTTTCCCTTTCGCTGGAGAACCGGAACATGTTGGTAATAGGACGCGAAGTGGGTGAGGTCATCATGATCGGCGATGACATCCGAATCATGGTGGTAGAGACCCGGGACGGGATGGTGCGCTTCGGTGTCGATGCACCCCGGGAGGTGCCGGTGCACCGCGCCGAGGTCTACAGGCGTATCAAGGAAACGCAATGTGCCAGGGCGCGCCGGGCGCACAAGGCTTCATAAGGCCGCCTGGAAGTCGCCCCGCCTGTGCCTTACTCCAGCAGTTCGCGAGGCACGTCGTGCTTGGCCAGCAGCTGGCACTGCTGGCTTTCAGGGTCGAACAGGATGAACGCCTGCCCCTTGGCCAGCGCCTGGCGGACCCTCAGTACACGGGTTTCCAACGGCGTGTCATCACCATTGTCAGTGCCGTCGCGGGTCACGAAGTCCTCGATCAGGCGAGTGAGGGTGTCGGCTTGCAGGTGTTCGTAGGGAATCAGCATGGGTAAAGTGTCTGAATGAGTTGTAGGCATCCTACGCGATTTCGATGGCGCAGGGACCGCCCGCCAGGCGGTCCCGCACTTGCTGTCAGGTCTTCTGACCGACCAGGCTGTCCACCGCCGGCACGCGCGTGTCGCTCTCCATCTGCGCATCGTGTTCAAGCTGATGACTGAAGCGCTCAAGTGACGCATTGGCTGGCTGCGAGTCGCTGGCAAACACGGGCGGGCTCAACAGGTAGGCCGACAACAATTGGCTCAACGCGGCCAGGCTGTCGATGTGCGTGCGCTCATAGCCGTGGGTGGCATCGCAGCCGAAGGCGACCAGCGCCGTGCGGATGTCATGGCCCGCGGTCACCGCCGAATGGGCATCACTGAAGTAGTAGCGGAACAGGTCGCGGCGTACCGGCAATTCCTGTTCGCCTGCGAGCTTGAGCAGGTGTCGGGACAAGTGGTAGTCGTACGGCCCGGACGAATCCTGCATGGCCACGCTGACGGCGTGCTCACTGGAGGCCTGGCCGGGCGCGACCGGGGCGATATCGATCCCGACGAACTCGCTGACATCCCAGGGCAGGGCGCCGGCGGCTCCCGAGCCGGTTTCTTCGGTGATGGTGAACAGCGGGTGGCAATCGATCAGCGGCTGGCGGCCACTTTCCACCACGGCTTTCAAGGCGGCCAGCAAGGCAGCGACCCCGGCCTTGTCGTCCAGGTGGCGGGCGCTGATATGCCCGCTGTCGGTGAACTCGGGCAGCGGGTCGAAGGCCACGAAATCGCCGATCCCTATGCCCAGCGCCTCGCAATCGGCACGGGTTGCACAATAGGCGTCCAGGCGCACTTCCACATGATCCCAACTGATGGGCATCTGGTCGATGGCGGTATTGAAGGCATGCCCGCTGGCCATCAGTGGCAGTACGCTGCCACGAAATACGCCTGCATCGGTGAACACGCTGACGCGGCTGCCTTCGGCGAAGCGGCTGGACCAGCAACCCACCGGCGCCAGGGCCAGGCGACCGTTGTCCTGCACCTGGCGCACGCTGGCGCCGATGGTGTCCAGGTGCGCGGAGACGGCGCGGTCCGGGGAGCTTTGACGCCCTTTGAGGGTGGCGCGAATGGTGCCGCGTCGGGTCAGTTCGTAGGGAATGCCCAGCTCGTCCAGGCGCTCGGCCACGTAGCGCACGATGGTGTCGGTGAAGCCTGTAGGGCTGGGGATGGCGAGCATTTCCAGCAAGACGCGCTTGAGGTACTCGAGATCGGGTTCGGGATGTCGTTCAGACATGTCCAGGCCTCCGGTCGGTTGAAAAAGCGTTGGGTGATCTGGTCGTCACGGTCGAGCGGGAGCGGCGCCGGCGCCGGGCTCCCGTCCGAGCGAAGCATGGGTGTATCAGGCCAGCGGCCTGCTATGGGGGAACAGCAGGTTGATGAAGCGCTCTGCCGTCGGTTGCGGCTCGTGGTTGGCCAGGCCTGCACGCTCGTTGGCCTCGATGATGACGTAGTCGGGTTCGCTGGCATCCTTGACCATGAAATCGAGGCCCACCACGGGTATCTCCAGTGCCCGCGCTGCACGGATGGCCGCATCGGCGAGGGTAGGGTGAAGGCGTGCCGTGACATCTTCGAGCGTGCCGCCGGTGTGCAGATTGGCGGTGCGCCGCACGGCCAGCTGGCGGCCAGCGGGCAACACATCCTCATACCCAAAGCCGGCCGCGGCCAACGTGCGCTCGGTCTCATCGTCCACTGGGATCTTGCTTTCGCCGCCCGTGGCTGCCTGGCGCCGCCGGCTTTGTGCGTCGATCAGCGCGCGGATGCTGTGCGTACCATCGCCCATCACCTGCGCCGGGTGGCGAATCGCGGCCGCGACCACTTCATAGCCGATGACCACGATGCGCAAGTCGTGCCCGGCATGGAAGCTTTCCAACAGCACGCGGCTGTCGAACTGTCGAGCGTGTTCGACCGCACGCGTGACCTCTTCGATGGTCGTCAGGTTGACCGCTACGCCTTGGCCCTGTTCGCCATCCACGGGTTTGACCACGACCGCGCCGTGGTCCTCGAGGAACGCCAGGTTGTCATCGGCGTTACCGGCCAGTTGCTGCGCCGGCACCAGCAGACCTGCATTGTGCAGGGCGTGTTGGGTCAGGCGCTTGTCCTGGCACAAGGTCATGGTCACGGCGCTGGTCAGGTCGCTGAGCGACTCCCGGCAGCGTACGCGGCGACCGCCCAGGCTCAGGGTGAACAGACCGGCAGCGGCGTCGCACACCTGCACCTCGATACCCCGGCGCAGGGCCTCATCGACGATGATGCGCGCATAGGGGTTGAGGTCAGCCTGTGGGCCAGGGCCCAGGAACAGGCGCTCGTTGATGACGTTCTTGCGCTTGACGGCGAACGTGGGCAGGTTGCGAAAGCCCAGTTTTTCGTACAGGCGCTTGGCCTGGCGGTTGTCGTGCAACACCGACAGGTCCAGGTAGGCCAGGCCGCGGCTCATGAAGTGCTCGATCAGGTGGCGCACCAGCACTTCACCCACCCCAGGACGGGTGCAGTGCGGATCTACCGCCAGGCACCACAGGCTGCTGCCGTGTTCCGGGTCATCGAAGGCCTTGGCATGGTTCAAGCCCATGACACTGCCGATGATCGCGCCACTGTCTTCGTCCTCGGCCAGCCAGTACACCGGTCCGCCCAGGTGCCGCGGGGTGAGCAGCTCAGGGTCCACGGGCAGCATGCCGCGTGCCTGGTAGAGCGTGTTGATGGCTTGCCAGTCACTGGGGTTTTGCGCCCGACGCACGCGAAAGCCGCGAAATACCCGTTGTGCCGGGCGATAGTCGGTAAACCACAGGCGCAGGGTGTCCGAGGGGTCCAGGAACAGTTGCTGCGGTGCGTGGGCCAGCACCTGCTGGGGTGCCGCCACGTACAGGGCAATGTCGCGTTCGCCGCGGCATTCGCCCAACAGGTCTTCGGCCAGTTTGGCCGGGTCGGCATAGGTATGCCCGATCAGTAGCCGTCCCCAGCCACAGTGCAGGGCACGTGGCTGGTCGTGGGGCTCGCTGCCATCGCCCGCAAGGCGTGCCTGCAGGCGCTCGTAAGAGGGCGCCTGGCCGCGCAGCAGGCGCTGGCCATAGGCCGTTTCGTGGGCTTTCATGGGTTCAGAGTCCTTGTTCGGTCAACCACAGGTTCAGCGCCGCCAACTGCCACAGTTTGGAACCGCGCAGGGGGGTGAGCTGGCCGTGCGGGTTGCTCAGCAGACGGTCGATCATGGCCGGGTTGAACAGGCCGCGGTCCTGGCTCGGGTCGGTCAGCAGGTCGCGTACCCAACCCAGGGTGGCGCCTTCGAGGTGCTTGAGGCCAGGTACCGGGAAGTAACCCTTCTTGCGGTCGATGACTTCATGCGGAATCACCCGGCGCGCCGCCTCCTTGAGCACCTGCTTGCCGCCGTCGGGCAGCTTGAAGCGTGCCGGAATGCGAGCCGACAGTTCTGCCAGGCGGTAGTCCAGAAACGGCGTACGGGCTTCCAGGCCCCAGGCCATGGTCATGTTGTCCACACGCTTGACCGGGTCGTCCACCAGCATCACCGTGCTGTCCAGACGCAGAGCCTTGTCAACGGCCGCGTCGGCGCCAGGGCGGGCGAAGTGTTCACGGACGAAGTCGCCAGCAGCATCGTTCTCCAGCTGCCAGGCCGGCTGCACGGTGTCACGGTATTCGGCATGGCTGCGGTCGAAGAACGCTTCGCGGTACGCCGCGAATGCATCGTTGGCGCCATCGACCTGCGGGTACCAGTGGTAGCCGGCAAACAGCTCATCGGCGCCCTGGCCGCTTTGCACGCCCTTGCAGTGCTTGGCCACTTCGCGCGACAGCAGGTAGAAGGCGATGCAGTCATGGCTGACCATCGGCTCGCTCATGGCGCGGAACGCCGCAGGCAACTGATCGATGATCTCGTGCTCGGCAATGCGCAGTTGATGGTGGCGGGTACCGTAGTGCTTGGCGATCAGGTCCGAGTACTGGAATTCATCGCCGCGCTCGCCGCCTGCGTCCTCGAAACCGATGGAAAAGGTCGACAGGTCATCCACCCCCACTTCGCGCAGCAGGCCGACCAGCAGGCTGGAATCGACACCGCCGGAGAGCAGCACGCCCACGTCGACGGCAGCGCGCTGGCGAATGGCAACCGCATCGCGGGTGGCGTCAAGGACCCGTGTGGTCCAATCCTCCAGGGTCAGGTCACGCTCATCCGGGTTGGGGCCGTACTGGAGTTGCCACCAGGTGCTGCGCTCGACTTCGCCGTGGCGGTCGATGCGCATCCAGGTGCCGGGTTCGAGCTTTTGCACGTTGGCCAGCAGCGTGCGCGGCGCCGGGACCACGGCATGAAAATTCAGGTAGTGGTTCAGTGCCACCGGGTCGAGCATCGGGTCGATGTCGCCCCCTTTGAGCAGCGCCGGCAAGGTCGATGCAAAGCGCAGGCGCTCGCCGTTGCGCGAGAGGTACAGGGGCTTTACGCCCAGGCGGTCACGGGCCAGGAACAGGCGCTGGCTGTCGCGCTCCCAGATAGCCAGGGCGAACATGCCGTTGAGCTTGGGCAGCAGGGCCTCGCCCCAGGCGTGGTACCCCTTGAGCAGCACCTCCGTGTCGCCGTCGGACCAGAAGCTATAGCCCAGGTCCAGCAGCTCCTGGCGCAATTCGGGGAAGTTGTAGATGGCGCCGTTGAAGGCCAGTGACAGGCCCAGGGTGCTGTCCTGCATGGGCTGGGCCGAGCCGTCGGACAGGTCCATGATTTTCAGGCGACGGTGGCCGAGGGCGATTGGCCCCTGGCTGTAAAAGCCCCACGCATCCGGGCCACGTGGCGCCAGGTGATGAGTAATTCGCTCAACGGCAGCCAGGTCGGCTGGGCGAGGGGCTTGACCGAGGGGGGTGAAACGCAATTCTCCAGCTAGTCCGCACATGTAACGTAAACCCTTTGAGTTTCGGCACTCATGGCGTCACTGGCTTTTCACGCGTACCGCATTTGTACTGCTTCCCGCAGGCTTAGGCTGATCAAACTGCGCCCAGTCGTTGGGGCGTTGATCCACCTGGCGCATGGAGAGCAGCACCTGCACGCTGTGCCCGAGTTGCGCGGCGATGAATGCCGGGTTCATGCCGGCCACCAGGCACATGGTTGCGTACGTGTGGCGCGTGTCGTGCATCCTGCGGGGCCTGATACCAAGCATCCGCGAAGCTGCCAGCCAGTAACGTTTTTGACTCGCTTCGGGGCGTCTGAACAGCGCCGAACGGTCGTCTGTCCCACTGGGCGCGAACACATCATCTGAACGCGCCTCGGTGAGCGGTCTGGGTTTTTCGAGGGCGTACAAGGCCCGATCGTTCAATAAAACTTTGCATGTGCGCCTGGTTTTGGTGCGATTTTCGAGAATTTCCAGTAGCTCAAGTCCCCCGGCGTCGGCCCTGTTAAGGGCACCGATCAATCGCTCTCCAACCCAGCGCTGCGCCCACCTGAACACGCTTTCGCAGGCTCGGTTGAAGCCCGCCAAGCAGGCCGTATGAATCATCGAAATGCCGTTCGTCGATGCTTGATGGCGATTCATCCATGACGGCCATTGGCACAAGATGTTGACCCGGAACGATTTTGATGGTCATCTGCGCGCCTGTTTCAGGTGCCCCCTGCCGCCGTGCATGGGGTGAAACGGGAAGCCGGTTCGTCACCCCAGGGTGATCAGTCCGGCGCTGCCCCCGCAACGGTATGCGAGCGATGCTTTCGACAGACCACTGTGCCGCCGGCATGGGAAGGTGACGGCATCATGACCCTCGCGAGCCCGGAGACCGGCCTGAAGCCTTGTTTGGCAAACCCGCGGTGGGCGGGCGCAGGCCGGTTTCCGTGGGCGCGTGCGCCTGCGCGTTCCCCATGCGTTGTTCCCTCCGGGATTCTTTCGTTCCTGCTGCAAGTGGAAAGATATGTCCCGCTATTGTGTTTTTCTTACCCCTCAAGGGGCGTTGCTAGGCGCGAGCCTGGTGCCCTGTGTGTGCATGGCCGTCCCGGTTCAGGCAGCCGAAGATGTCCATGCGCTGGCATTGCCCGCCACAGCCATCACCGGCACCGCCGAGCAGAACCCTCCCGTGGACCTGCACACTCCTGGCACCAGCGGTTCGCGCCTGAACCTCACGCCCTTGGAAACGCCAGCCAGCGTCACCCGCATCGGCGCCGAGCAAATTCTCGGGCGCAACAACGCCACGGTGCAGGACGCGGTGACCCGCACCCCCGGCATCACTTTCGTCGGCACGCCTGGCAACGGCGGCACTGCGCTTTCGGCCCGTGGCTTCACCGGGCACAGTTCGACCATGCAGCTGTATGACGGCACCCGCCTGTACGTGGGCGCCGGCACCGTCACGTTTCCCGTGGACACTTGGTCAGTAGAACGCATCGACGTGCTGCGCGGCCCGGCTTCGGTGTTGTACGGAGAGGGCGCCACCGGTGCGGTGATCAACGTGGTGCCGAAAAAGCCCTTCGACGGCGAGATTCGCAACCAGGTTCGCCTGGGCTACGGTTCCAATGATCGTCGGCAGTTGGCGTTGGACAGCGGCGGTTCGCTGACCGATACCCTGAGTTATCGCCTGAACCTCAACAAGTTGGACAGCAATGGCTGGGTCGACCGTGGTGAGTCAGCCAGCGTTGCTGTCAGCGGTTCATTGCGCTGGCAGCCGAACGACGATTTCAGCGTCACCCTCAGCCATGACTACGGTGACCAGGACCCGCAACAGTATTTCGGTACGCCGCTGGTCAATGGGCATTACCGTGAATCGCTTCGTGACCACAACTACAACGTGGCCGACGCCGAGGTGCATTACAACGATCAGTCCACTCGATTGGTCACGGACTGGGTGATCACCGACAACCTCACCGCCAATAACCAGCTGTATTTCCTCAAGGCCCAGCGCCGGTGGCGAAATGCCGAAAGCTACACTTGGCAGCCGGGCGACCAGGTGCAGCGCAGCAATTTCATCAGCATCAAGCAGACCCAGGAACAGATTGGGGATCGCCAATCGGTCACCCTGCAGCACACCCTGTTCGGCCTGGACAGCCAGACCGTGGTTGGTGCGGACTACAACGCGATCCGCTTCGTGCGCAAGCATGATTTTGGCAACACCTACACAGATACCGTTCCGCTATGGGGCTCGGGCGGCGGCGATTACATCAGCACCGACCCCTACCGCTCGCGCGAAGCGAACCAGGCCCGGCAATTCTCCCTGTTCGCCGAAAACCGCACGCAACTGACCCAGCGTCTGTCGTTGATCACCGGTGTGCGGCATGATCAGGTGCACCTGAACCGTGACGATCTGGACACCGATACCCGCGCCGATCGCAGTCTGAGTGGCGACAACTGGCGGGCGGGCCTGGTGTTCGCGCTGACCGAGGACCTCTCGGTCTATGGTCAGTACGCCACCAGCACCGAAGGCGTGAGCAACTTGCTGACGCTCAGTGCAGCGCAACAAAGCTGGGACCTGAGTACCGCCAAACAGACCGAAGTCGGTGTCAAGCAGATGCTGCCTGAAGGCCGTGGCGAGTGGACACTGGCGGCATACCACATCGTCAAGAAGAAACTCCTGAGTACCGACCCACTCAACCCCACTGTCCAGCAACAGGTCGGCCAGCAATCCTCGGACGGCATCGAGGCCACCCTGGCGTTGCGCCTGCCTTACGGTGTGCAGCTTTCGGCCAACGCCGCCTGGGTCCGCGCCGAGTACGACGAATTTGCCAGTGGCAACAGCGACTACAGCGGCAACCGGCCGATCGATGTGCCACGGCGGTCGGCCAACCTGTGGTTGAGCAAAGACTTTGGTCGGTTGTTCAGTGCCGGGGCTGGAGCGCGGTATGTCGACAGCCGCTATGGGGACAATGCCAATACCGTGCAGGTACCGAGCTACACCGTGGTCGACGCCAACGTTGACTGGCACGTGCAGCCGGACCTGACTTTGGGCCTGCAGCTCAACAACCTGTTCGATCGTCAGTACGCCACCACTACCGAAAATAACGGCCGGCAGTGGTACCTGGGTGAACCACGGTCGTTCTTTGTCACGGCCGATTACCGTTTCTGATCCGTCCCACCGGCCTGCGGGCCGGTGCTTGCTGGAGTGAATCCGATGACTCGACTGAGTATCGAAGGCCTGCACTGGGCAGTGCCTGAGGCGGGGCGCAGGGTGCGCCAGGTCCTGCAAGGCGTGGACCTGCATGTGGACGACGGTGAGTGCGTAGGGCTTGTCGGCCCCAACGGCAGTGGCAAGACCAGCCTGCTACGTTGCGCCTATCGCGCCACGCAACCCACCGCAGGCAGGGTCAGCGTGAGCGGTGTCGATATCTGGCAGCGCAGCCCGCGCTGGTGTGCGCAGCGTATCGCGGTGGTGCTCCAGGAGTTTCCTGGCGAATTCGGATTGAGCGTTGCCGAGGTGGTGAGCATGGGGCGCACGCCGCACAAGGCCCTGTTTGATGGCGACACGCCCGAGGACCGGCAAAGGGTCGCTCATACGCTTGTGCTGGTTGGGCTGGCAGGCCATGCCCAGCGTACGTTCGCTTCGCTATCCGGAGGCGAGAAGCAGCGCGTGCTGTTGGCCCGGGCACTGGTGCAAGCCCCTGAGCTGCTGATTCTCGACGAGCCGACCAACCACCTCGACCCGCATTACCAACTTGGGCTTCTGCAGCACTTGCGCAGCCTGGGGCTGAGCACCCTGGCCAGCTTCCACGACCTCAACCTGGCTGCGGCATTCTGTGACCGGCTGTACGTCCTCGACGCTGGCCGAATCCTTGCCAGCGGCACGCCCCAGCAGGTGCTGACCCGCGAACTGATCCAGGAGGTGTTTGGTGTCCAGGCGCTGGTCGACCTTCATCCGCTGCACCCTTACCCACGCATTACCTGGATAACCCGACCATGAACGCTCGCTTTCTGATCGCCCTGATAACGCTGCTGCTGGCGCTGCCTGCCACGGCCAGCGAGTACCCGCTGAACGTGCGCAGTTGCGAGCGCCTGGTGACGTTCAGCAAGGCCCCCCAACGGGTGGTGGTACACGATGTGAACATGACCGCCATGCTGCTGCACCTGGGGCTGCGAGACAGCATCATCGGCTACACAGGGTTCACCCGCAGTAAACACCGTGACCCATGGATCGACGCTGCGCTGGAGGGCGTACCTCAACTGGCAAGCCGTTATCCTTCCATTGAAACGCTGCTGGCGGTCGATGCCGACCTGTTCTTCGCCGGCTGGAACTATGGCATGCACGTGGGAGGGGCGGTCACCCCCGCGACGCTTGCGCCCTTTGGAGTGCCGGTCTACGAGTTGAGCGAGTCCTGCGCTTGGGTCATGTCCGGCCAACGTGCGAGCTTCGATGATGTCTATCGCGACCTGGATAACCTGGGGCACATGTTCGATCACCAGCGCCAGGCCCAAGCGCTGATCGGGCAGATGCGCCAGCGGATCGCCGGGGTGCAAGCGCGGGCAGGGCAGGCGCAACACCGACCACGGGTCTTCTTGTACGACAGCGGCGAAGATCGCCCGCTGACATCGGGGCGCCTGGGCATGCCGCAGGCACTGATCGACGCAGCCGGTGGCGTGAACGTGATGGACGACGTGGCCGCCAGCTGGACCCAGGTGAATTGGGAAAGCGTGGTAGAGCGCGACCCTGACGTGATCCTGATCGTCGACTACGGACCCAGGACCTGGCAGCAGAAACGTGATTTTCTGTTGCACCAGCCTGCGTTGAAAGACGTACGGGCCATCCGCGAGCAGCGCTTCGTGCCACTGACCTACCTGCAGGTCACCCCCTCGGTGGAGAACGTCGAAGCCGTGGAGAAAATCGCCCGCGCCCTGCATCCCGAGCTGTTCGCAGCGGGGGCACCATGACCTTGGCGCGCAGCCCAGCGCGTTATGGCTGGCTGGTCGTGATGCTGGTCATCCTGTTGGTGGCGTCTTTGGTCGTGTCGCTGGCATTTGGCCCGGCATCGGTGCCCTTGACCCACGTCATCGGGATCGTCGCGCACCAGATGGGCATCGACTGGGGGCCTGCGCTCAGCAAGAGCCAGACGCACATCATCTGGCTCATCCGTGCCCCGCGTGTACTGTTGGGCGCATTGGTCGGGGCAGGGCTTGCCCTGGTGGGTACGGCGCTGCAGTCCGTCACCCGAAACCCACTGGCAGACCCACATTTGCTGGGTGTCAGCGCCGGCGCTGCGCTGGGCGCAGTGCTGGTGATGCTTTACCTCGGGGACTTCGTCGGTGTGCTCAGCCTGCCGCTGGCTGCGTTCGTGGGGGCGACAGGGAGCATGCTGCTGGTGATCGGCGTGGCGCGCCGCGGCGGGCGCCTGGAAAGCGATCGCTTGCTGTTGGCGGGGGTGGCGGTGTCCTTCGTGCTGATGGCCGTGGTCAACCTGCTGCTCTATACCGGTGACCAGCATGCGGCGGCTTCGGTGGTGTTCTGGATGTTAGGTGGGCTGGGGGCTGCCCGCTGGGAGGTCATCTGGTTGCCGGCACTGTGCGTGCTGCTTGGGCTGTGTGCGCTCCAGGTGATGGGGCGCGGCCTGAATGCATTGATGAGTGGCGAGCAGACCGCGATCAGCTTGGGCTTCTGTGGCCGGCGCCTGCGGCTTGAGGTGTTCATCTGCACGTCCTTGTTGACCGGGGTGCTGGTCTCGCTGTCGGGTGCCATCGGTTTCGTGGGCCTTATGGTACCCCACGTAGCGCGCTTGCTGGTGGGGGCGGACAATCGGCGGTTGATGCCGGTCAGTGCGCTGCTGGGTGGGGTGTTTCTGGTCTGGGTGGATGTGGCCGCCCGCACCCTGATCGCACCGCAAGACCTGCCGATCGGCATTGCTACCGCAGCGCTGGGCGGGATGTTCTTCATGCTGTTGCTCAAGCGGTGACGACACGGCAAGCCACCGTGGGGTGCTTGCCGTGCCCTGCATCAGAAGTCCAGGGTGAGCCCTGCATACAGCGCACGGCCGTCGCCGGGGGAGTGCAGTGACGCATCTGCTCCATCTGGGTCGTACCAGACGTACTCGTAGTAACGGTTGGTCAGGTTCTTCAACTGCAAGTCCGCGCTCATGGTTTCGCTGAGTTTGTACGTCGCCCCGAGGTTCATCAGCACGTAGCCGCCATAGGTACCTTGGGTGTTCTCCCGCTCCAGGTAGTAGTTGGTCTGCCCGTTCGCCCAGGCAGTGAGCTGAAGCTTTGGAGTAGCCTGGTAGCTGATGCCGGTATTCCACAGGTGATGTGGCACGTGATCGATTTCCTGGCCCTTGCTACCTGGTAATGCGCTGCTGGGCTCAAGGATCTTGGAGTACTGCCAGGAGTACGACATCCATACCTCGGTGCGTTTATCCGGGTGCAGGTTGACCTGCAGGTCGTAGCCCCAGCGCCGTGTCTCACCGACATTGTCCGACTCCCCACTCGGGTCGTTCAGGCGCCGGCTCACTTCGCCAGAGGCGTCCTGACGCCAATAGGCCACACGGCCATCGACCCAGCTGGCCGGGGTGAACTTGACGCCGGTTTCCCAGCCTTCGTTGACCGAGGGATTCAGGTCTTCGTTACGCGGCGGCACCTTGTAGGCTGCGGCGCCGGTCCCGACCTGAAAGGTGCGGCCCCAGTTGGCATAAAGGCTGGCGGACGTCCATGGCGAATAGACAATGCTGAGCTTGGGCTGCCTGATCAGCCCGTAGTCGTTGATGTCGTAGGCCTGCCCGGTCATCTGGTTGGTGAAGTCACCACTGATCTTGTCCACCCGGTAGGCCGGCACGATCTTGAGCGACTCCAACGGCTCGATCTCTGCCTGTACGTAGGCACCGACTGTGTTGAAGCCGAAGTCCTGGTCACGGGTCTGGGCCTGACGCACCCGTCCCACCGTGCGATAGCGCTCGCTGCGGTTCTGCTGCTTTTGCACATCGCTGCCACCTTCCAGCGCAAAGGCGTGCAGCCAGTCCACCTGTGGCCGCCAGGTCAGCGAGGTGATGGCGCCGTACTGGTCCTCGTAGGTGTCGCGCTCCTGCTGTGAGCTGCTGCGCCAGTACTGGGTCCAGCGACGGTCGTCATAGGTGTTGAGGTAGGCCTTGGCCGACCAGGACAGGGTCTCGGCCAGGTCAGTGTCGAAGTGCACGCTGACCTGGTTCATTCGCCGCGTGCCTTTGTCCGTGGCGTTGTAGTCATTGGTCATGCGCGGATGATGGCGGGCGTCGTCCTTGGTCAAGTAGCCCGCTTCCTGGGCTTCGGATTCGTAGTGACGCGCGATCAGGCCAAGGCGGTAGCTGCCATCGTCAGGGGTATAGAACCACTTGCCGCCGAAACTGTAGCGTTCGGTGTCGGCATGATCGCGGTAACCGTCGACCTGCTGGCGGGCTAAGAAATAGTTCTGTGTCCAGTTACTGGTTTCGATGCCTTTGGCCAGTTGCACCTCGCGGGTGTTGAAACTGCCGTAGCGCAGGCGCGCCTTGTTGTAATTGCCGCCGGTGCGGGTGTTGATGTTGACGTTGCCGGCAATGTTGTTCAGCCCATAGCGCGGGTCGCTGGTGCCGCGCACCACGTCGATGCTGTCGATGTCCATGGGGAACACCGCGTCGATGAAGGGCATGTTGCCGTCGTTGGTGTTACTGGGGATGCCATCGATCAGCAACTTGACCGCGTTCACTTCGCCTTCGCCATTGAAGCCGCGAAACGACAGTTTGCCCGAGGTGGTGCCTTGGTTGAACTCGGTGAGCATCACCCCCGGTGCCCGGCGCAACAGCTCCCAGCTGTAGGCGACTGGCATTTTTTCGAGGATGTCACCGCCTAGAATATCCACTGAACTGAGCACGCTGCTGGTGGCCAGCGGGCCGCTTTCGGTGCTGGTCACGCTGACTGCACCGAGGGTTAGCGTCGAGTTCTCGGCAGCGCGTGTTTCGGCAATGGCCGATGACAAAGGGCTAAGGCTATAAACAGCGAGCACGGGCAGGACGGCGCGTGCGGTATGACGAAACGCAGACATGAAGTGTTTCCTGAAGACAGTCGAGCAGCGCTGCGCACCGCATGTCGCGGGGCAGCAATGGGTAAGCGACGACGGGTCAGGCCAGGGGAGAGGCGCGGGGGTTGAGCTTGGGCCACTGTTCACGCGGCAACGGCAGCTTGTGGCTGTCACCGATCAGCAGTGCGTCGGGCCAGTAGCGGGGGAACAGGTGGCGATAGTAGTCGCTGGCCAGCAAGGCATGCCCGGCATGGCCACAGCAGCAGTCACCCGCCTGATGCTTGATTGGCGGCTGATCGTCCAGTTGCGGCAGGTCGGCCTTGAGCTGGGCCAGCAGTGACTTGGGCAAGCTCTGCGCACCGTGCAGGCTGCAAAAGCTTCCCAGAATCAGCGATTGGCTGTCGATGCTGGGGGATTGCAAGGCACGATCGAGCGGCATCGCCAGCAGGTTGAACAGCACGGCAATGCTTGCAAGCAAACACACAAGTGAGCGTGCACGTACGGTCATCTGACCCCCAGGCGATCAAGGCCCGTATTAAGCCTCATTCGCGATCAGGTATGAAATGTCGCTGCTGCGCCCTATTGTCGCAGGGCGCCCGTCTGGGCGAGGCACCTGTTATTTGCCCCGAATCAGGCGCCGCAGTGCAAAGCGGTTGGGGTGGCAGGCTTCGGCGACGGTTCGCGGCACCGGCAGCGGTTCGCCGCAGACCCAGGCCGCCACCAGTTCTGCGCTGAGCGGCGCCGTGATCAGGCCCCGCGAGCCGTGGCCGCTGTTGACGTACAGGCCCTCAAGCCAAGGGCACGCCACCTGCGGCACTTGTCGCGCGTCCCGGGCAAGCGCTGCATAGGCCTGGGCAAAAGCGTGGTCGTCGGCCAAAGGCCCGACAATAGGCAGGTAGTCCGGGCTGGTGCAGCGGAAAGCGGCGCGGCCTTCGAGCGCCTGCGCATCGAACCCCGCCGCGCCAAGACGGTGGGACAGGTCAGGGGAAATTTCGTCCAGCAGCGCCAGGTTGCCCTCGTGTTCGGCCGCCGTGGGGGTCAGGTCAGTGCTGTGGAAATCGAAGCTGGCGCCCAGGGTGTGCTCGCCGCATCGCGCGGGCGCCACATAGCCTTGCGCGCAGACCACGGTGCCCAGCGCCCGGCTTTGGGGTGTTGCGGGCAGTCGGGTGACCTGGCCACGAATACGCTTGAGCGGCAAGCCGGCGCACGGTTCGAACCGTTTGACCTCGGCAGCACTGGCCAGGATCATCACCGGCGCGTCGGCCAGCAACTGGTCACCGGCCCAAGCCTGCCACCGCCCGGCGACCTTGTGCAGCGACAGGACCTCCTGGTGCGTGACCAGGCGGATGTTGGGGTGCTCAAGCTGCTGGCGGCATAGGGCGGGCGGATGCACCCAACCGCCTTCGGGGTAGAATAGCCCGCCTGCCGGTAGGGTGATGCCGGCAGTGGCCTGGGCCTGATCCTGGGTCAATGCGTGCACAAGACCGGGGTCGAAGGCCTGCACCAGCTTGCCCTGGCGCGCCGCTTCCTTGTCGTCGAAGGCCAGTTGCAGAACGCCGCAGGCGTCCCAGTCCTCGCCGCGCTGAAGGTGCTCAAGCTGACGGCGGGTGTAGCCGAAACCGGCGAGAATCATCCGGGACAAGGCCGTGCCATGCGCCGATAGCTTGAGATACAGCACCCCCTGCGGGTTGCCGGACGCTTCCTGCGCCGCTGACCCATGCCGCTCCAGTAGCGTGACCTGCCAGCCGCGTCGGGCCAGGCTTGCCGCCGTGCAGCTGCCGGCCAGCCCGGCACCCACCACCACGGCCTGACGCGGCCCATCCCCTGAAGGCGGTCGGGCGTACCAGGGCGCTGTAAGGGCAGGGGTCGGGCCCACATACGCCCCGCTCATCACTTCCCACTTCTTGCCGATGCCAGGCACCTTCTTCATGGCAAAACCCGCCTCCACGAGGCTGCGGCGTACCCAGCCGGTGGTGGTGAACGTACCCAGCACGGTTCCGGGGTGGGACAGCCGCGCCAGTTGCGCGAACAGGGCCGGGGTCCACATGTCGGGGTTCTTGGCAGGGGCAAAGCCATCGAGGAACCAGACGTCGACCTGGGCGTCGAGCTCCGGCAATTGCTCGAGCACATCACCGATCAGCAAGGTGAGGGTGACGCGTCCACCTTCGAAGGTGAATTGCTGATACCCCGGATGCACCGCCACGTATTGGGCCAGCAAAGGCTGGCTGTAGGCGGCCAGTTCCGGCCACAGACTGATGGCACGGGCCAGGTCATCGCGGGCCAGGGGGAATTTCTCGACGCTGACGAAGTGAAGCCGGGCATCTGCGGGGGCGTGTTGCGCGAACAGTTGCCAGGCGCAGTAGAAATTCATGCCGGTGCCAAAGCCCGTCTCGCCGATGACCATGCAGGCATCAGGCGCCATTGCAGTGAAACGTTCAGCCAGGCGGGTTTGTCCGAGAAACACATGGCGGGTTTCATCGATGCCTTCGTTGACGGCGAAGTACACGTCATCGTAATGCCGCGAATGAGGGCGGCCCTGTTCGTCCCAGTCGATCTGGGCGTGCTGGAGCGGGGGAGTTACGGTCATGGCAGGTGCACAGCGACAAGCGACTGAAGAAGTGGCGATAGTCGCATGACTGGGGCTTTCTTGCAGCCCGAGCTCCCAACCCAGGTGGGCTTTTGCGCTAGTCTTGTCTATCCATTGAAGGAGCCCGTGCATGTTCGAATCTGCCGAAATTGGTCACAGCATCGACAAGCAAACCTACGACGCCGAGGTACCCGCCCTGCGTCAGGCACTGCTCGAGGCCCAGTATGAGCTCAAGCAGCAAGCGCGTTTTCCGGTCATTGTGCTGATCAACGGCGTGGAGGGGGCCGGCAAGGGCGAGACGGTCAAGCTGCTCAACGAGTGGATGGACCCGCGCATGATCGATGTGCTCACCTTCGATCAGCAGACCGACGAGGAACTGGCGCGGCCACCGGCCTGGCGTTACTGGCGCGCCTTGCCGCCCAAGGGGCGCATGGGGGTGTTTTTCGGCAATTGGTACAGCCAGATGCTGCAGGGGCGCGTGCATGGGGTGTTGAAGGACGCGGTCCTGGACCAGGCCATCAACGGTGCCGAACGCCTGGAGCAGATGCTGTGCGATGAAGGCGCGTTGATCATCAAGTTCTGGTTTCACCTTTCCAAGAAGCAGATGAAGGGGCGGCTCAAATCCCTCAAGGACGACCCCTTGCACAGCTGGAAGATCAGCCCGCTGGATTGGCAGCAGTCACACACCTACGACCGCTTCGTGCGCTTCGGGGAGCGTGTGTTGCGTCGCACCAGCCGCGATTACGCGCCCTGGCATATCGTCGAGGGTGTCGACCCCAATTACCGCAGCCTGGCCGTCGGACGCATCCTGCTCGACAGCTTGCAGGCGGCCCTGGCCAACAACCCCAAGGGTAAGCACCAGAGCAATGTCGCGCCGCTGGGGCGCAGCATCGACCAACGTAGCCTGCTGGGTGCCTTGGACCTGAGCTTGCGTCTGGACAAGGCGGACTATCAGGAGCAACTGGTCACCGAGCAGGCGCGTCTGGCCGGTTTGCTGCGTCACAAGCACATGCGCCGTCATGCCTTGGTTGCGGCCTTCGAAGGCAATGATGCGGCGGGCAAGGGTGGTGCGATCCGGCGCGTGGCCGCTGCCCTGGATCCGCGTCAGTACCGGATCGTGCCCGTTGCCGCACCTACCGAAGAAGAACGCGCGCAGCCTTACCTGTGGCGTTTCTGGCGGCACATTCCCGCGCGTGGCAAGTTCACCATCTTCGACCGTTCCTGGTATGGGCGGGTGCTGGTGGAGCGGGTCGAGGGGTTCTGCAGCCCTGCCGACTGGATGCGTGCCTATGGCGAAATCAACGACTTCGAAGAGCAACTGGTGAATGCGGGCGTGGTGGTGGTCAAGTTCTGGCTGGCCATTGACCAGCAGACCCAGCTCGAGCGCTTCGAGGAGCGTGAACAAACCCCGTTCAAGCGCTACAAGATCACCGAGGACGACTGGCGCAACCGCGACAAATGGGACGACTACAGCCAGGCCGTGGGCGATATGGTCGACCGCACCAGTAGCGAGATCGCGCCCTGGACGCTGGTTGAAGCCAACGACAAGCGCTGGGCACGGGTCAAGGTTCTGCGCACCATCAACGAAGCACTGGAAGCGGCGTTCGCCAAGCACAAGAAGTAGGCCGGGCTCGTACACCTGACATGAAAGTGGGCTTGGGCAGCACAGCCGCGATCCGGTGTGTTGCCCGTATCATGCCCCCACAGAATGACGTGATGAATTCTTTTCCCGGCAGGGCTGCTCAGCTTACCTGCGCAACCCCGTAGAATTCAGCCACCCCCACCACGGATCTGATCGAGGACACCATGCACACCACCTCCGGCCGTTGGGTTCACGGCCTGCTGCTTGCCCTGCTGACGGCACTGCTGTGGGGCATCCTGCCGATCAAGCTCAAGCAGGTGCTGCAGGTGATGGACCCGTTGACGGTGACCTGGTATCGCCTGCTGGTGTCCGGTGGACTGCTGTGCGCCTGGCTGACGGCCAACCGCCGCCTGCCGTCGTTCGGCCGGCTCACGCCCAAGGGCAGGGGCCTGGTTGGGGTGGCGGTGCTGGGCTTGATGGGCAATTACGTGCTGTACCTGATCGGCTTGAAGTTGCTCAGCCCTGGGACCGCGCAGCTGGTGGTGCAACTGGGGCCGGTGCTGCTGCTGGTGGCCAGTGTGTTCGTGTTTCGCGAGCGCTTCAGCGTGGGGCAGGGGGTGGGGTTGTTGATCCTGCTGGCAGGCTTCGGGCTGTTCTTCAACCAGCGCCTGGAAGAGCTGTTGACCTCCCTTGGCGCCTACACCACCGGTGTGCTCACCATTGTGCTGGCCACCAGTATCTGGGTGTTTTACGCCTTGAGCCAGAAGCAGTTGCTGACGGTGTGGAATTCGCAGCAGGTGATGATGGTGATCTACCTGTGCTGCGCGGCGCTGCTGACGCCCTGGGTGCAGCCGCTGGAGGTCTTGCAACTGAGCCCCGTACAGGGCTGGCTGCTGCTGGCGTGCTGCCTGAATACGCTGGTGGCCTATGGCGCCTTCGCCGAAGCCCTGGCGCATTGGGAGGCTTCCCGGGTCAGTGCGACGCTGGCATTGACGCCATTGGTGACGTTCGTGGCGGTGGCACTGGCTGCGCTGGCGTGGCCTGATTATGTGCAGGCCGAGCAGATCAACCTGTTGGGGTATGTAGGGGCCGTGGTCGTGGTGGCAGGCTCTGCGCTGGTAGCGCTCGGGCCTTCGCTGGTGGCGGGATGGCGGGCACGTCGTGCCCGGCTGGCGCAGGTGTCCTAGGTGTTGGGGGCGAGTAACACCTCTGATCAGACCCCTGTTGGGCAGCAGGAATGGTTGTTGGAGCGGCCTCGCCGGGGCGCCGGACCGGCCGCGATGGGCTGCGCAGCAGCCCCAGAGATGTGAGCACTATCGCCAATTGCCGGGGCCGCTTCGCAGCCCATCGCAGCCCATCGCGGCCGGTCCGGCGCCCCGGCGAGGCCGCTCCCACACGGAGGTCAGCTGGCCCAGATGCGGTGCAAGGCAGTTGCTTGCACATCAAATGCGCAAGCCTGCTTGGCGTTGCCAAAAAAAGGGGCCACGCAGGCAGCCCCCCAACACCTCAACCCTTGCCACCCGGCGCCAGCATGTTCTCAGGCTTTACCCACTCATCGAACTGCTCGTTGGTCAGGTAGTCCAGCTCAAGCGCTGCCTCACGCAGGGTCTTGCCCTCACCATAGGCTTTCTTGGCAATCTCGGCAGCCTTGTCGTACCCGATATGCGGGTTCAGTGCCGTCACCAGCATCAGCCCCCGCTCCAGGTGTGCGGCCATCTGCTCGGCATCTGGCTCGATGCCCGCCACGCAATGCTCCTGGAAGTTGCGGCAACCGTCTGCCAACAATTCGATGGACTGCAGCAGGTTGTGGATGATCACCGGCTTGAACACGTTCAGCTGCAGATGCCCCTGGCTGGCGGCAAAGCCGATGGTGGTGTCGTTGCCCAGCACCTGGCAGGCCAGCATCGACAGCGCCTCGCACTGGGTTGGGTTGACCTTGCCGGGCATGATCGAGCTGCCGGGCTCGTTGGCGGGCAAGCGCACCTCGGCCAATCCCGCACGGGGGCCTGACCCGAGCAGGCGCAGGTCATTGGCGATCTTCATCAAGGCCACCGCCAGGGTTTTCAGCCCCCCAGCCAGGCTGGTCAGCGGCTCGTGCCCGGCCAGCGCTGCAAACTTGTTGGGCGCGGTCACGAAGGGTAGCCCGGACAGGGCAGCCAGCTCGGCAGCGATGGCTTCGGCGAAGCCCTGGGGCGCATTGAGGCCCGTGCCCACCGCCGTGCCGCCCTGGGCCAGCTCATACACCGCCGGCAGGCTGGCGCGGATGGCGCGCTGGGCATAATCGAGCTGCGCCACGAATGCCGAGACTTCCTGGCCGAAGGTGATCGGCGTGGCATCCATCATGTGCGTGCGCCCGGTCTTGACCAGGCGATGGTGCCGGGCCGACAGCTCGGCCAGGCCCGAGGACAGCTCGGCGATGGCCGGCAGCAGTTGCTCGTGCACGGCCTGGGCGGCTGCGATGTGCATGGCGGTGGGGAAGCAGTCGTTGGAGCTCTGGGAGCGGTTGACGTGATCGTTGGGGTGCACCGGCGACTTGCCGCCGCGCACCTGGCCGGCCAGTTCGTTGGCGCGACCTGCGATCACCTCGTTGACGTTCATGTTGCTCTGCGTGCCACTGCCGGTCTGCCAGACTACCAGTGGGAATTGATCGTCATGCTTGCCGTCGAGGACCTCGTCGGCGGCCTGCTCGATCAGCCGGGCAATGTCGGCGGGCAGGGCGCCGTTGCGGTCGTTGACGCGGGCAGCGGCTTTCTTGATCAGGGCCAGGGCATGCAGCACGGCGAGCGGCATGCGTTGCTGGCCGATGGCGAAGTTGATCAACGAGCGCTGGGTCTGGGCGCCCCAGTAGGCGTGCTCAGGAACTTCGACCGGCCCAAGGCTGTCTGTTTCGATACGGCTCATGCTGCATTCACTCCCTTGTCAGTCAGAATCAGCAGTTTAGGCCCTCATGCGACCTGGCGGTTCAATCGCCTGTCGTGCCACTTGAGCAGCTCGCCTTGGCGGGCGCAGAATGCTCGCTCTGAGGTACCGCCTCCCCCTCCTGAAGGAAATGCAATGACCCGTCTTCGTGTCCTCTGTGCTGCCGTCGCCCTGGCTTGCGCCAGTGGCCAGGTGCTGGCCGCCACCGCCAGCCACAACGCCGCTGCCGAGAAATTCCTGACCCTGGCCAATGCCGACAAACTGGGCACGCCGGTGTACATGCAAGTGCAGCAGATGTTTGCCCAGCGCTTCGCCCAGACCAAGGCGCCTGCCTCCAAACAGCCCGTACTGGAAAGCTACCAGGCCAAGGCCAACGCCGCGCTGGACAACGCCATCGGCTGGAACAAGCTCAAGCCCAAGATGGTCGACCTGTACACCCAGACCTTTACCGAGCAAGAGCTCAAGGACCTGGTCAAGTTCTACGAGTCGCCCCTTGGCCGCAAGGTGCTGCGCGAGATGCCCAAGGTCACCCAGCAATCGGCTCAGCTGACCCAGCAGACCCTCGAACCTGCGGTGCCGGTGGTCAACAAGCTGCTTGAAGACATGACCAAGCAGCTGGACCCCAACTATGGCAAGGCAGCCGCGCCAGCCAAGAAGTGAGCACGGCCATGAACATGCAACAGCGTATCGAACAGCAACTGGCAAGCCTGACGCCTCAGCACCTGCAGGTGCTCGATGAAAGCCACATGCACAGCCGTGGTCAGCAGACCCACTACAAGGCGGTGATCGTGAGCGATGTGTTCGAAGGACTGAACAGCGTCAAGCGGCATCAGAAGGTGTACGCGACCATGGGTGAGCTGATGGGCCAGATTCATGCGCTGGCCATCCACACCTATACCGGCGATGAGTGGGCGCAGGTCGGCAGTGCGCCGGCATCGCCTGTATGCGCCGGCGGCGGGCACTGAAACCTTGCTGTTGTTCTGGTAGAATCCGCTTCATCCCAAAAAGGGGCTGCTGCACAGCCCATCGCAGGTCCCCCAGCTGCTTCAGGTAAACCCACTGCGTTGACGCACCGGGCACCTGAAGCGGCAGGCGTGCCTGCGGTGGGCGTGCAGCGGCCCTTTGTTCATTGTGTAGCCCGGTCTGCCCCTTACGAGGGCAACCACCTGGAGAACCTGATTCATGTCACACCCCATCGTCGTCGCGGCGCTGTACAAGTTCGTCACCCTGCAAGACTACGTCGAACTGCGCGAGCCGCTGCTCAAGGCCATGCTCGACAACCACGTCAAAGGCACCTTGCTATTGGCCCATGAAGGCATCAACGGCACCGTGTCAGCCACCCGCGAAGGCATCGACGGCCTGCTGGCCTGGCTGCGCAGCGACCCGCGCCTGGTGGACATCGACCACAAGGAGTCGTACTGCGACGAGCAGCCCTTCTACCGTACCAAGGTCAAGCTCAAGAAAGAGATCGTCACCCTGGGCGTGCCTGGGGTCGACCCTAACCAGGCGGTGGGCACCTACGTCGAGCCCAAGGACTGGAACGCGCTGATCAGCGACCCCGAGGTACTGCTGGTCGATACGCGCAACGACTACGAAGTGGCCATCGGTACGTTCAAGGGGGCCGTCGACCCCAAGACCGAAACGTTCCGCGAATTTCCCGCCTACATCAAGGCCAACTTCGACCCAGCCCGCCACAAGAAGGTCGCCATGTTCTGCACCGGCGGCATTCGTTGCGAAAAAGCGTCCAGCTATATGCTCGGTGAAGGTTTCGAGGAGGTCTATCATCTCAAGGGTGGCATCCTGAAGTACTTCGAGGAGGTACCTGAGGAACAAAGCCTGTGGGAGGGCGACTGCTTCGTGTTCGATAACCGCGTCACGGTTCGCCATGACCTGAGCGAGGGTGAATACGACCAGTGCCACGCCTGCCGTCATCCGATCAATGCCCAGGAGCGTGCCTCGGAGCACTATTCGCCAGGTGTAAGCTGCCCGCACTGCTGGGATTCGCTGAGCGAGAAGACCCGCCGCAGCGCCATCGACCGGCAGAAGCAGATCGAGCTGGCCAAGGCCCGCAACCTGCCGCACCCGATTGGTCACAACTACAAAGCCGAGGCTTGATCCATGTCTGCGCGCCTGATCTACGTGATGGACCCGATGTGTTCCTGGTGCTGGGGCTTCGCCCCGGTGGCCAGTGCGCTGATCGATCAGGCAAATCAGGCAGGCGTGCCAACCCATCTGGTAGTCGGCGGGCTGCGCAGTGGCAGTGCCGCGCTGGACGGCGCCACCCGCAAGTACATCCTCGAGCATTGGCAGGCCGTGGCCGAAACAACGGGGCAGCCTTTCACGTTCGAGGGCGCCATGCCCGACGGCTTTGTCTACGACACTGAACCGGCCTGCCGGGCACTGGTAGCGGCCCGCGAGCTGGACGGCGAGCGCCTCTGGCCCCTGCTGGCAGCCATACAGTCTGCGTTCTATGAAGGGGCTCATGACGTGACCACCGCCCCGCATCTGGTGGAGCTGGCCGAGCAGGCGGGTTTCGAGCGCGGGCTGTTTGCCGAGGCATTCACCCGCGCCGAAACCCGCGCTGCGACCGCGGCGGATTTCGCCTGGGCCCAGGGCTTGGGCATCGCAGGGTTCCCGACCTTGCTCGCTGAGCGCAACGGTCAGCTGGCCTTGCTGACCAACGGGTATCAGCCGCTCGAGCGTCTGCAACCGTTGCTTGGCCGCTGGCTGCAGCAGGCAGCCAGTGCTTGATGTGCCCGGGTCGCCCGACCCGGCGCCGTCCAAGCCGGTGGGCTCGGCCGACCGGTTGAGCTGGTCGGAAATCCGGCGCCTTGCCCTGCACCATAAAAAGCAGCTGTGGACGGCGAACCTGATTGCCGTGCTGGCAGCGTGTTGCAGTGTCCCGATTCCGTTGTTGCTGCCGCTGCTGGTGGATGAAGTGCTGCTCGGGCATGGCGATGCCGCGCTCAAGTGGATGAACCAGCTGTTGCCGTCTGGCTGGCAGGTCGCAGCGGGCTATATCGGCCTGATGTTATGCCTGACCTTGTGCCTGCGCCTGGCGGCACTGGCGTTCAACGTCATCCAGGCCAGGCTGTTCGCCGGCTTGGCCAAGGACATCGTCTACCGGCTACGCATTCGCCTGATCGAACGGCTCAAGCGTATTTCGCTGAAAGAGTACGAGAACCTGGGCAGCGGCACGGTCACCACGCATCTGGTCACCGACCTGGACACCTTGGACAAGTTCGTGGGTGAGACCCTCAGTCGCTTTCTGGTCGCCATGCTCACCCTCACCGGCACGGCCGCCATCCTGCTGTGGATGCACTGGCAACTGGCGCTGCTGATCCTGTTGTTCAACCCGCTGGTCATCTACTTCACGGTGCAGTTGGGCAAGCGGGTCAAGCACCTGAAGAAGCTCGAAAACGACAGCACGGCACGCTTCACCCAGGCGTTGGCCGAAACGCTCGATGCCATCCAGGAGGTCCGCGCCAGCAACCGTCAGGGCTATTTCCTCGGTCGATTGGGCGTCAAGGCCCGCGAGGTGCGCGACTACGCCGTGGAGTCGCAGTGGAAGAGCGACGCCAGCGGCCGTGCCAGCGGGCTGCTGTTCCAGTTCGGCATCGACATCTTCCGCGCAGCGGCCATGTTGACGGTGTTGTTCTCGGACCTGTCGATCGGCCAGATGCTTGCCGTCTTCAGCTACCTCTGGTTCATGATCGGCCCGGTCGAGCAGTTGCTGAACCTGCAATATGCCTACTATGCCGCGGGCGGCGCGCTCAATCGCCTCAATGAGCTGTTGGCCCGTGCCGACGAGCCCCAGTACCCGGCGGCCAGTGACCCCTTCGCCGGGCACGCCACGGTGGGCATCGAGGTCCGGGACCTGTCCTTTGCCTACGCCGACGAACCCGTGCTGGACAACCTGAACCTGGCCATCGCACCCGGTGAGAAGGTGGCCATTGTCGGCGCCAGCGGGGGTGGCAAGAGCACGCTCGTGCAGCTGCTGCTCGGGCTGTACAGCGCAGATGCAGGCACCATTCGCTTCGGTGGCGCCACCCTGCAGGAGATCGGCCTGGAAACCCTGCGTGAGCAGGTGGCGGTGGTGTTGCAGCATCCGTCGCTGTTCAACGACAGCGTGCGGGCCAACCTGACCATGGGCCGGGACTGCACCGACGATGCCTGCTGGCAGGCATTACGGATCGCCCAGCTCGACGCCACCATCGCCGCGCTCCCTTACGGGCTGGACAGCGTGGTCGGGCGCTCGGGCGTACGCTTGTCCGGCGGCCAGCGTCAACGGCTGGCTATTGCACGCATGGTGCTGGCCGAGCCCAAGGTGGTCATCCTGGACGAAGCCACCTCGGCGCTGGACGCTGCCACCGAGTACAACCTGCACCAGGCGCTGGCGCGTTTTCTCAAAGGCCGCACCACACTGATCATTGCCCACCGCTTGTCGGCAGTGAAACAGGCGGACCGGGTGCTGGTGTTCGACGGCGGTCATGTGGCAGAGGATGGTGACCATCAGCAATTGATTGCCGAGGGCGGGTTGTACGCCAAACTGTATGGGCACCTGCAGCAGATCTAAGGGCTGTGTGAAATGGCTGGAGACGACGGTCAGGCGGGGCTGCTTGTAACACCACCTCACCGAGTATCGTAATGCGGTTCACTTAAGATCGTTAGGACCGCTGCGCGGCCCATCGCGGCCGGTCCGGCGCCCCGGCGAGGCCGCGCCTACAGGAGGCCCGTGTCACTCGAGATCGTGTAGCCCTACCTGCGCAGCCACTGTCTTTGCACCGTGCTTGAAAGCTACCGAATTGGGTGTAGGAGCGGCCCTTGTGCCGCGATGGGCCGCGTAGCGGCCCTAAACGAACAACATCAAACCAAGTTCTCGAGCTTTTCACACCCAGACTAAGGCTTGAGCAATCGCAGGAATTCCACACCGGCCGGCGCCATCACCTGTTCGGCCCGCGTGATGACGCCGATCTCGCGTACCACGCCCGGATGATCCACCACCACCTTGCTCACTTCGTCACGGCCCTCGTCGGCCGACTCGGGCAACAATGCAACACCCTGGCCCTGGCGCACCAGGGCCAGCACCGTCGACATGTAATTGGCTTCAAGCCCTGCCGCCAGGGGCAGGCGCGCGTCGGCGAACAGCCGCTCGACCAGGTTGCGCACGCTGCTGTCCCGTCCGGTCAGCAGCATGGGGTATGCCGCCGCTTCGGCCAGGGTCACCGCTGTCCGCCTGGCCAAGGGGTGGTCGTGCGGCACGTACAGGCACAGGCGATCTTCGAGCAGGGCCTTGAACGCCAGCCCCTGGGTAGGCCGCGCCTGTACACCCAGGCCGAAATCTACTTCTTGCTCCAGCACCAGCGTATCGATGCGCTGGGCTACCACGTCGCGCAGCCGGACCTCGATGCCGGGGAAGCGTTCGCGAAAGCGCTGCACCACGCCTGGCAGCAGCCCCGAGCATAGTGAGGGCAGGGCCGCGATGGTCAGCACGCCCCGACGGGAGGTGGCATGGTCGCGGGCCGCTTCGACGATGTTGTCCAGGTCGAGCAGCAACTTTTCCATCGGCAGCAATGCATGCTGACCGGCAGCGGTCAGGCCGACGTGGCGCGGGCTGCGTTCGAGCAAAGTCACCCCGAGCCAGTCTTCGAGTTGGCGAATCTGCACGGTGAGCGCCGAAGGCGACAGGTTCAAGGCCACGGCCGCTTTGGAAAAGTTGCCGGTTTGCGCCACGGCCAGGAACGCGCGGATGAGCTGGATCGCATTTTTCATTTTGTTTTTCCGAACGTGGCCTGCCGAATATTTCAATTCACAGAGCCTAACGCCGTTGTTATTACTCTTGCAAAACAACAACAGGGCCTTCTCTCGCAATTGCGAACCAGAGGCCGAAGAGGAAACCCCATGCTCGCCACCCTCGGTGTCGCCACTATCCTGTGCATGCTCGTGAGCATCATGAGCAAGCGCATCTCCCCCTTGGTCGCCCTGATTGCCCTGCCCATCATCGCGGCGCTGCTCGGCGGCTTCGGCCTGCAAACCAGCGCCTTCATCATCACCGGCATCAAGAACGTCGCCCCGGTCGTGGGCATGTTCGTCTTTGCCATCCTGTTCTTCGGCATCATGACCGACGCCGGCATGCTCGACCCGATCATCGATCGCATCCTCAAGCGCGTCGGCACCCGCCCGACGCGCATCGTCATGGGCACGGCCCTGCTGGCTTTGCTGGTGCATCTGGACGGTTCGGGCGCAGTGACCTTCCTGGTGACCATCCCGGCGATGCTGCCGCTGTACACGCGCCTTGGCATGGACAAGCGCATTCTGGCCTGCGTCACGGCCATGGCGGCCGGGGTCAACTTCCTGCCCTGGACCGGCCCGGTGCTGCGCTCATCGGCAGCGCTGCACGTGCCGGTGGCCGACCTGTTCCAGCCGCTGATTCCGGTGCAGATCGTCGGGCTGATCTTCGTCTTCGCCTGTGCCTACTGGCTTGGGCGCCGCGAAGAACGGCGCCTGGGCCTGGGCCGCGACCAACTCGACGTCACGCCGCACCAACGTACGCTCACCGACGCCGAGCGCGAGCTGCGCAAGCCCCGCCTGTTCTGGCCCAACCTGCTGCTGACCCTGGTGGTGATGGGGATCATGATCGCAGGGGTGGTGGACCCGGTGGTGATGTTCATGGTCGGCACCGTGCTTGCCTTGTGCCTGAACTACCCCAACGTGGACGCGCAGCGGGCGCGCATCGACGCCCATGCCAAGACCGCCCTGACCATGGCCAGCATTCTTCTGGCCGCAGGGGTCTTCACCGGCATCATGCAAGGCACCGGCATGCTCAAGGCCATGGCCGAGGTGGCGGTGGGGCAGATCCCCGCAGGGCACGGCCAACTGATTCCTGCGGTGGTCGGCTTTCTGTCCATGCCCTTGAGCCTGCTGTTCGACCCGGATTCGTTCTATTTCGGCATCATGCCGGTGGTCGCCGAGGTGGGCAGGGCCTTGGGCGTGGACCCGATGCAAGTGGCCCAGGCTTCGCTTCTGGGTGTGCACACCACGGGCTTTCCGGTCAGCCCACTGACCCCCGCGACCTTCCTGCTGGTCGGCCTGTGCAAGATCGAACTGGCCGATCACCAACGCTTTACCATCCCTTTCCTGTTCGCGGCCTCGGTCCTGATGACCTTGACCGCCCTGGTCATTGGAGTTTTCTAGATGAAAACCATACGCATCGGCGCTGGCGCCGGCTATTCGGGCGACCGCATCGAGCCGGCCATCGAGTTGGCGCAACAGGGCGAACTGGATTACCTGGTGTTCGAGTGCCTGGCCGAACGCACCATCGCCCTGGCGCAGCAAGCGCGGCTGCTCGACCCGCACGGTGGTTTCGACCCCCTGCTCGGCGAGCGCATGCGCCGCGTGCTGCCCTATGTAGGCACAGGGGCCGACGGCACGCGGCGGCGCCTGCGTATCATCACCAACATGGGGGCGGCCAACCCACTGGGCGCGGCCAGTGAAATCCGCCGCATTGCGGCTGAACTCGGTCTGCCTGGTATCAAGGTAGCGGCGCTGACCGGCGACGATGTGCTCGCCACCTTGCAGCAACGGCCCGAACAGACCCTCGACAACGGCGCCACCCTGGCTGAGCTCGGCGACCGGTTGATTTCAGCCAACGCTTATGTGGGCGCAGCAGGCATTGTGCAGGCCTTGCAGGCCGATGCCGACGTTGTGGTCACTGGCCGGGTGGCCGATCCGTCGCTGTTTCTCGCGCCGCAGCTGTTCGAGTTCGGCTGGCGCGAGGACGACTGGACGTTGCTCGGGCGCGGCACCCTGGTTGGGCACCTGCTCGAATGCGCAGGGCAGATCAGTGGCGGCTACTTCGCCGATCCCGGTGTGAAGGAGGTGCCCGACCTCGACCGCCTTGGCTTCCCACTGGCCGAAATCGATGCAACGGGCCATGCGGTGATCAGCAAGGTGGCCGGTTCCGGCGGGCGCATCGATACCGCTACCTGCACCGAGCAACTGCTGTACGAAGTGCATGACCCGGCCGCTTACCTTACGCCTGATGTGACCGCTGATTTCAGCCAGGTGGCGTTTCAGGCCCTGGCCCAGGATGAGGTCCGGGTGCAGGGCGCCGATGGGCGCGCACGCCCGGAGGCGTTGAAGGTGTCGGTGGGTTTTCTCGACGGTTGGATCGGCGAAGGGCAGATGTCCTATGGCGGCCCTGGTGCAATAGCCCGCGGGCGCCTGGCCGAAGCCATCGTTCGCAAGCGACTGCAACTGACCGGTGTGGCCTGCGACGACATCCGCAGCGAGCTGATTGGCGTCAGTGCCCTGCACGGTGATGACCTGGGCCAGCGCGCCCAGGGCGAACCCTGGGAGGTGCGGCTGCGTGTGGCGGCGCGCTGCGCCTCCAAAAGCGATGCGGTGCGCATCGGCAACGAGGTGGAAACCCTTTATACCAACGGTCCCTATGGCGGCGGTGGGGCGAGCAAGTCGGTGCGTCAGGTGGTGGCGGTGGCTTCGCTGATGCTGCCCAGGGACGCGGTCACCTTGCAGGTGCATCTGGAGGAGATGGCATGAATACCCCGACAAAACTGCGGGACATAGCCCACAGCCGTACCGGCGACAAGGGCGACACGTCGAACATCTCGGTCATCGTCTTCGATTCGGCTGACTACCCGCGCCTGGCCCAGTGGCTCACGGTAGAGCGCGTCACGGCCCACTTTGCCGAACTTCTGGACCCGGCAGGGCTCCCCGTTCGCCGGTACGAGTTGGCGCAGCTCGGGGCGTTGAACTTCGTGCTGCCCGGGATCCTGCGCGGTGGTGTGACCCGATCGCTGGCGTTGGATGCCCATGGCAAGGCGCTGGGGGCGGCACTGCTGGACCTCGAACTCTGACAAGGGGTTGGCCTGCGGCGTAACAGTGGTCATGCCCGGCCGCCGCGTTGCATACCTTGAGTGGGGTAGAAGCTACGCTGTCATGACCTGATTGACGGAGTTCATGCGGTGTCTGCGACAATGTTTCCAGCACCGCGCCGCGCTCAAACCGGCGAGCCAGACACCGCGCCCTGCAGACAGCAGGCGTGGCGGCTATCATTGACTGAAATCGGGCCCCTAAATTTCCATCGCGTTAATGGCAGATGGCCTACGCTGTGCTTTGTCTGGGTTGATTCGCGCCTTATCTGCTCTGTGACAGGGACTCCATGAAGGGACATCGCACTCAAGAAGCGCCCAAGCTACTCGGGCTCACCTGGCCATTCATCGCCGTGGTGGTTTTCCAAGTCGCACTTGGTAGTCTCAGCCTCTACACGCTTTCTGCCGTGCGTGCCTACGTGGCGGGCGAAAGCTTGTGGTCCAAAGCGCAAAAAGACGCCATCTACTACCTCAACCTGTACGCCACCACCCGCGACGAAGCCACCTATGGCCGCTATCAGCAGGCCATCGTGGTGCCCCAGGGCGATCAACGCGCGCGCAAGCTCATGGATCAGTCGAGTCTGGACCTGGAGGCGGCCCGTCAGGCCGTCCTGCAAGGTGGCAACCACCCCGACGACGTGGAACGCATCATCTGGTTCTACCGTCACTTTCGCACCGTCAGCTACCTGCAGACAGCCATCAATTACTGGGACATCGGCGACGACTACCTGGCCAAGCTGAACGTGCTGGCCGGGGAGATGCACCAGCGCTTCGCCAGCGGGCCGGTCGATGAGCAAGTGATCCGTGCCTGGAAAAGCCGCATTGCCACCATCAACGAGGGGGTGACGCCGGCTGCCAAGGCCTTCAGCGATGCCCTGGGCGAGGGGTCGCGCGTCCTGCTGCGGGTACTGCTGATCACCAACCTGCTGACCGCGATGATCCTGATCACCATCGCCTGGCGGCGCTCCAGCAAACTGCTGGCCCAGCGCCAGGCGTTTGCCAACGCGCTGCAGGAGGAAAAAGAGCGGGCGCAGATCACCCTGCAGGCTATTGGTGATGCGGTGATCACCACGGATGTGGAGGGCTTGATCGGCTACATGAACCCGGCGGCCGAGCAACTGACCCACTGGCAGGCCGCCCAGGCGCTGGGCCTGCCGTTGTCTGCACTGTTTACCCTGGTGGACGAGCACGATGTGGACGAGGGCCGCAGCCTGGTGGAACAGGTGCTCAGTGGCAGTTTGAAAGGCGGTGCCGAACATGCGCGGCTGATTCAGCGCCTGGACGGCAGTACGGTGTCGATCAATCTGGTGGGCTCGTCCATCGTCAACGACGGGCAGGTCAATGGCATCGTGCTGGTGCTGCACGACATGACCCAGGAGCGCCAGTACATCGCCAACCTCTCCTGGCAGGCCACGCACGATGCACTGACCGGCCTGGCCAACCGTCGCGAGTTCGAATACCGACTGGAGCAGGCGCTCAATGCGCTGGCGCGCCAGCCTGGGCGGCATTCGCTGATGTTCCTGGACCTGGACCAGTTCAAGCTGGTCAACGATACCTGTGGGCATGCCGCCGGGGACGAGCTGCTTCGGCACATCTGCGCCGTGCTGCAATCGGGCCTGCGTGAAGGCGACACCCTGGCGCGGCTAGGGGGCGATGAGTTTGGCGTGCTGCTTGAGAACTGCCCGTCAGAGCAGGCCGAGCGGATTGCCGAGCAGCTACGCCAGACGGTCCAAAGCCTGCATTTCGTGTGGAAAGGGCGGCCGTTCGTGACCACCGTCAGCATCGGCCTGGTGCATATCGCCCAGGCCCCCGGCACCCTCGAGGCGTCGCTGCGGGCAGCTGACATGGCCTGCTACATGGCCAAGGAAAAGGGGCGCAACCGGGTGCAGGTGTACCACGCCGATGACAGCGAACTGTCCATTCGTTTTGGCGAGATGGCCTGGATTCAGCGCTTGCACGTGGCCCTGGAAGAGAACCGGTTCTGTCTGTACGCCCAGGAAATCGCGCCGTTGAAGGCCTTCGAGGGGCCTGGCCACATCGAAATCCTGTTGCGCCTGCACGATGAAAGCGGGCGCACCATACTGCCCAATAGCTTCATCCCGGCCGCCGAACGCTATGGGTTGATTACCGCGCTCGATCGCTGGGTGGTGCGCAACGTCTTCATCATTATCCGCCAATGCCTGGATGCAGGCCACCAGGGGCCGCTATCGACCTGCGCCATCAACTTGTCCGGTGCCAGCATCGGCGATGACAAGTTCCTTGAGTACCTGCAGCGCCTGTTCGCCGAATATGCCATTCCTCCGCGCATGATCTGCTTCGAGATCACCGAAACCAGCGCCATTGCCAACCTGGGCAGCGCCATCCGCTTCATCAATGAGCTAAAAGGCCTGGGTTGTCGTTTTTCACTGGATGATTTCTGTGCTGGCATGTCATCGTTCGCCTACCTCAAGCATCTGCCCGTCGACTTTCTCAAGATCGACGGCAGCTTCGTCAAGGACATGCTGGACGACCCGGTCAATCGGGCCATGGTCGAAGTCATCAACCACATCGGCCATGTCATGGGCAAGCGCACGATTGCAGAATTCGTGGAAACACCCATGATCGAGCAAGCGTTACAGGAAATTGGTGTCGATTATGCCCAGGGCTATCTGATCGAGCGGCCCCAGGTATTTACCTGTGACAGTCTGCATCGCCAACGGATTGCCGCCCGGCCTCTGTTGCAGCGGGCACCTGGCACGTTTCGTTAGTTAGCTGGAAATCACAAGGAACAAGGAGTAGACAGTGATTGATGCATTCGTTCGTATCGGGCCATTGATGGACCCGGCCAGTTACCCCAAGTGGGCCCAGCAACTGCTTGCCGATTGCCATGAAAGCAAGCAGCGGGTGGTTGACCATGAGGTGTATCGACGTCTGCGTGACGGCAAGTTGAAGCAAGCGACCATTCGCCAGTACCTGATCGGTGGCTGGCCGGTGGTGGAGCAGTTCTCGTTGTACATGGCCCATAACCTCACCAAAACCCGGTATGGCCGGCACCCAGGCGAGGACATGGCGCGGCGCTGGTTGATGCGCAATATCCGCGTGGAGCTCAACCATGCCGACTACTGGGTGAACTGGGCCCACGCCCACGGCATTCACCTGCACGACCTGCAGGCCCAGGATGTGCCGCCCGAGCTCAATGGCCTCAACGATTGGTGCTGGCGTGTGTGTGCCACGGAAAACCTGGCCATTGCCATGGCCGCCACCAACTACGCCATCGAAGGGGCCACCGGGGAGTGGTCGGCGGTGGTGTGCTCCACCGACACCTATGCGATGGGCTTTCCGGAAGAGCAGCGCAAGCGGGCCATGAAGTGGCTGAAGATGCACGCACAGTATGACGACACCCACCCGTGGGAGGCGCTGGAGATCATCTGTACGCTGGTAGGCGAGAACCCGAGCATGGCCTTGCGCACTGAGTTGCGCCGAGCCATCTGCAAGAGCTATGACTGCATGTACCTGTTCCTGGAGCGGTGCATGCAGCTTGAAGCCACCCAGCACGAGCGGGCGAGCCCGGCGTTGGCAGCGGGGTGATTGCGCGGCTGTTCTGATGCAGGCCCCGCCCATCGCTGGCACGTCGGCGATGGGCGGGGAGACGAGTGCACATGCACAACGCTGTGTCAGGTAGGCGACCCCATCACTGGGCGTTGAATGCCTGCCCGTTCACATCCTTGCTGTCAGGCCCCATCAAGTAGAGGTAGACCGGCATGATTTGCTCGGGCAGCGGGTTGTCCTGAGGGTTCTCGCTCGGGTAGGCCTGCGCGCGCATGGCCGTACGCGTCGCGCCCGGGTTGATGCTGTTGGACCGCACCGGCGCCACCCCTTCGAGCTCGTCTGCCAGGGTCTGCATCATGCCTTCGGTGGCGAACTTGGAGATGCCGTAGGCGCCCCAATAAGCGCGGCCCTTGCGCCCGACACTGCTGCTGGTAAACACCACCGAAGCATCTTCGGACTGCTTGAGCAGCGGCAGCAGGGTGCTGGTGAGCATGAAGGTGGCATTGACGTTGATGTGCATGACGCGCATGAAGTTGTCGCCCGACAACTGCTCCATGGGCGTGCGTGGGCCGATGATCGAGGCGTTGTTGAGCAACCCGTCCAGGCGCCCGAACTGTTCCTCGATCATGACCGCCAGCTCGTCGTACTGATGGGCGAGGGCGGTTTCCAGGTTGAACGGGATCACCACAGGCTGGGGGTGCCCGGCCGCTTCGATCTCGTCATAAAGCGCATTCAGGTTCGCTTCGGTCTTGCCGAGCAGCAGCACCGTGGCGCCCAGGGCAGCGTAGGCCTTGGCCGCGGCGGCGCCGATGCCGCGCCCGGCACCGGTGACCAGGATGACCCGGCCTTTGAGCAGGTCGGGGCGGGCAGTGTATTCGAACATGTCAGATCCTTTGGCGTTAGCGGTGATCAGCAACCACAGAGGGCGCTGTCGATGACTTTACGCAGGTCCTGCGGGCTGTCCACCACCACATCGGCACCCCAGTTGTTGGGGTTGTCCTCGGGATGGATGTAGCCGAAGCGTACCGCTGCGGTGCGGGTGCCGGCATCGCGGCCGGATTCGATATCGCGCAGATCGTCACCGACGAACAGCACGCTGGCAGGGTCCAGCGCCAAGGTTTTGCAGGCCAGGATGAGCGGCTCGGGGTCGGGCTTGCTGTTCTTTACATGATCCGGGCAGATCAGCAAGGCCGAGCGTTCAGCCAGCCCCAGGCGCTGCATGATCGGCTCGGCGAAGCGCACAGGCTTGTTGGTGACCACGCCCCACAACAGCTTGCCTCGCTCGATGTCTTCCAGCAGCTCGGCCATGCCGTCGAACAGGCGGGTATGCACGGCGCAGTCGCGCTGGTAGCGCTCCAGGAACTCCAGGCGCAAGGCTTCGAAACCTTCGGCCTGCGGTTCCATGGCGAAGGTGGCGGCCACCATGGCGCGCGCACCCCCGGAGATCACGCCCCGAATCAGCGCGTCGTCGACGGCCGGCAGGCCTCGATCGGTGAGCATGGCCTGGCAGATGGCGATGAAGTCGGGCGCCGTGTCCAGCAAGGTGCCGTCCATGTCGAAGAGTACCGCTCGCAGGCGCATGCTTATTCCTCGCGCAGGGTCTGGATCATGTAGTTGACGTCCACATCGCTGCTGAGCTTGTAGTGCTTGGTCAGCGGGTTGTAGGTCAGGCCGATGATGTCCTTGACCTCAAGGCCGGCGACGCGGCTCCAGGCACCCAGCTCGGAAGGGCGGATGAATTTCTTGAAGTCGTGGGTGCCGCGCGGGAGCATCTTGAGGATGTACTCGGCGCCGACGATGGCCAGCAGGTAGGCCTTGGGGTTGCGGTTGATGGTGGAGAAGAACACCTGGCCGCCTGGCTTGACCATGCGGTAGCAGGCGCGGATCACCGATGAGGGGTCAGGCACGTGCTCGAGCATCTCAAGGCAGGTGACCACGTCGAAGGCACCGGGCATTTCTTCGGCCAGGGCTTCGGCCGTGACCTGACGGTATTCGACCTCCACACCCGATTCCAGCTGATGCAGGCGGGCGACGGCCAGGGGCGCCTCGCCCATGTCGATGCCGGTCACCGAAGCGCCGCGCAGGGCCATGGCTTCGCTGAGGATGCCGCCGCCGCAACCCACGTCCAGCACGTTCTTGCCAGCAAGGTGGGCGCGCTCGTCGATCCAGTTGACGCGCAGCGGGTTGATATCGTGCAGCGGCTTGAACTCGCTCTCGCGGTCCCACCAGCGGTGGGCCAGCGCTTCGAATTTGGCGATTTCAGCGCGGTCGACGTTGCTCATTGAACAGTCCTCAGAAACGTGGGAATCAGCTTCACGTGGCAAGCTGCAAGGTGCATGACATACAGACGGTGGCGTTGGCCAAAGCGTTCGCACGGCGTCAGGCTTGTCTTGTCAGACGCCATGAGCCTTCTGCCCGCAGGGCGTGCGGCAGCTTTCTGTGCGTGGCCTGGCAGGCCCACGCCAGAGAGCGGGCGTTGGTGGTGCTTCGGCCAGCGGCTCTATGCCCAACTTTGATTGTGCTGCCGGGTGTCTGCGGCGCGCAGCTTGCGCTCGAAAAGGCCGAAGTATACCCGAGCGCTCAGGGCGCCGGGTCGCTATAATCGCCGGCTTTTGATACGCGAACGACGGGGAGAGGTGATGCGCGAGCAACTTTTGGCGGCCGAGAAGGTGACCGGAATCCGCTGGCAGGGCGGCGTTCTGCATCTGCTCGACCAGCGCCTGCTGCCATCCCAGGAGCACTGGCTGGCCTGCGACACGGTCGCGCAGGTGGCCACCGCCATTCGCGACATGGCCGTGCGTGGCGCATCGGCCATCGGTATCGTGGCGGCGTATGGGCTGGTCCTGGCCGCCGAGGAGCGCCTGGCCGAAGGGGGCGATTGGGAGATGGACCTCGAAGAAGATTTCATGCTTCTGGCCGAGGCGCGCCCTACCGCAGCCAACCTGTTCTGGGCCCTTAACCGCATGCGCGAGCGCCTGCAACGCCTGCGCCCCAGCGAAGATGTGCTGGGTGCGCTGGAAGCCGAGGCGCTGGCCATTCACGAAAGCGATCGCGAGGCCAACCTGACCATGGCCCAGCACGGCACCGAGCTGATCCGTCGGCACCAGGGCAATGCCCAGACGCTGCTGACCTATGGCAATGCCGGGGCCTTGGCCAGCGGCGGTTTCGGAACGGCGCTGGGTGTGATTCGCGCAGGGTTTCTGGAAGGCATGGTGGAGCGGGTCTACGCCGGGGAAACTCGCCCGTGGCTCCAGGGTTCGCGGCTCACGGCCTGGGAGCTGACCAATGAAGGCCTGCCGGTCACCCTGTGCGCCGATTCGGCCCTGGCGCACCTGATGAAGACCAAGGGCATCACCTGGGTAGTGGTCGGCGCTGATTGCATCGCTGCCAATGGAGATGTGGCCAGCAAGATCGGTACCTACCAACTGGCGGTCAGCGCCATGCACCATGGGGTGCGCTTCATGGTGGTGGCCCCGAGCAGCAGTATCGACCTGAACCTGGAAACGGGCGACGACATCCCGCTTGAAGAGCGCGAACCGGATGAACTGCTCGACTATGCCGGCACCCGGGTGGCGCCGCAGGTGGAGGTGTTCAACCCTGTCTTCGACGTGACCCCGGCGGACCTGATCGATGTGATCGTGACCGAGCGCGGCATCATCGAACGCCCGGATACGGCCAAGCTGGCGCAGATGATGTGCCGCAAGCGTTTGCACTGAAAGGCGACACAGCAGTTGCGTTGCGCTCGACTGCCGGGCGTGGCCCTCGGCAGGCGTTTTTCCATGCCTGGGCGCCCCTGCCGGGCACGCTGTCGAACGCGGGCCAGGTGGTGCTCGGCTACCTTGCACCACGGCGCGGGCCCCTCGGCCTGGGCATGAATTCGCGGCCCGGCTGGCCGCTTGCCGCATCTCCCACTACCCCTGCCGTTGTGGTAATATCCGGCAGTTTCCAAGACCCCGCTGTGCGGCGGTCTTCATTGCGCAGATCCATGGCACAACTCATTGATTTGTCGTAAGTCGTCGCGGGCGAGTGCACTGCGGCGGCGAGCTTCGTTCGGCCCTTGATGGCGCTGCGAAGTTTCACCAGAAAAAGGAATCAGGCTTCTCATGGGCGAACTGGCCAAAGAAATCCTCCCGGTCAATATCGAAGACGAACTGAGACAGTCTTACCTCGACTACGCGATGAGCGTGATTGTCGGGCGAGCGCTGCCCGATGCGCGTGACGGCTTGAAGCCCGTGCATCGCCGCGTTCTCTTTGCGATGAGCGAACTGGGCAACGACTGGAACAAGCCGTACAAGAAATCCGCCCGTGTGGTCGGTGACGTGATCGGTAAGTACCACCCGCACGGCGACACTGCGGTCTACGACACCATCGTGCGTATGGCCCAGCCCTTCTCGCTGCGCTACCTGCTGGTCGACGGCCAGGGCAACTTCGGTTCGGTGGACGGCGACAACGCCGCGGCCATGCGATACACCGAAGTGCGCATGGCCAAGCTGGCGCATGAGCTGCTGGCCGACCTGCACAAGGAAACCGTCGACTGGGTGCCCAACTACGACGGCACCGAGCAGATCCCGGCGGTCATGCCGACGCGTATTCCCAACCTGCTGGTCAACGGTTCCAGCGGCATCGCCGTGGGCATGGCCACCAATATTCCGCCGCACAACCTGGGCGAAGTCATCGATGGCTGCCTGGCGCTGATCGATAACCCGGACGTCACCATCGATGAGCTGATGCAGCACATCCCCGGTCCTGACTTCCCTACCGCCGGCCTGATCAACGGCCGCCAGGGCATTATCGAGGCCTACCGCACCGGCCGTGGCCGCATCTACATGCGTGCCCGCTCCCAGATCGAAGACATCGACAAGGTGGGCGGTCGCCAGCAGATCGTCGTGACCGAGCTGCCGTACCAGTTGAACAAGGCGCGTCTGATCGAGAAGATCGCCGAACTGGTCAAAGAGAAGAAGATCGAGGGTATCACCGAGCTGCGCGACGAGTCCGACAAGGACGGTATGCGCATCGTCATCGAGCTGCGTCGCGGCGAGGTGCCGGAGGTGGTGCTCAACAACCTGTACTCGCAGACCCAGCTGCAGAGCGTGTTCGGCATCAACGTCGTCGCCCTGGTCGATGGCCGTCCGCGCCTGCTCAACCTCAAGGACCTGCTCGAAGCCTTCGTGCGCCACCGCCGCGAAGTGGTTACCCGGCGCACCGTGTTCGAACTGCGCAAGGCGCGTGAGCGCGGCCACATCCTTGAAGGCCAGGCGGTTGCACTGTCCAACATCGACCCGGTCATCGCGATGATCAAGGCCTCGCCCACGCCGTCCGAGGCCAAGGAAGCCCTGGTGTCCACCGCCTGGGAATCGAGTGCCGTGCAGGTCATGGTCGAACGTGCCGGCGCCGAGTCGTGCCGCCCGGCCGACCTGCCTGAACAGTATGGCCTGCGCGACGGCAAGTACTACCTCTCGCCGGAACAGGCCCAGGCCATCCTTGACCTGCGGCTGCACCGCCTGACTGGCCTGGAGCACGAGAAGCTGCTGGCCGAGTACCAGGAAATCCTGGAACAGATCGGTGAGCTGATCCGCATTCTCAACAGCGCCGAGCGCCTGATGGAAGTCATCCGCGAAGAGCTCGAAGCGATTCGCGCCGAGTACGGCGATGCCCGTCGCACCGAAATCCTCAATGCCACCCACGACCTCAACTACGGCGACATGATCCCGGAAGAAGAGCGTGTGGTGACCATTTCCCATGGTGGGTATGCCAAGACCCAGCCATTGTCCGCCTACCAGGCCCAGCGCCGTGGCGGCAAGGGCAAGTCGGCCACCGGCGTGAAGGACGAGGACTACATCGAGCACCTGTTGGTGGCCAACAGCCACGCTACCCTGCTGCTGTTCTCCAGCAAGGGCAAGGTGTACTGGAAGAAGACCTACGAAATCCCCGAGGCGTCCCGCGCTGCCCGTGGTCGCCCGCTGGTCAACCTGCTGCCGCTGGAAGAGGGTGAGCGCATCACCGCCATGTTGCAGGTCGATCTTGAAGCCTTGCAGCAGAACGCCGACCTCGAAGAAGAACTCGAAGACGCCGATGACACCGTGCTCGAAGGCGAGCTGGTCGAAGTGGAGGAAGTGGACGAGGAAGAAGGCGACACCCCCGAGTGGGCGGCAGAGCCTACCGGCGCCTACATCTTCATGGCCACCGCCTCGGGCACCGTCAAGAAGACGCCGCTGGTCCAGTTCGCCCGTCCTCGCTCCAACGGCCTGATCGCCCTGAAGCTCAAGGAAGGCGACACCCTGATCGCGGCGGCCATCACCGATGGCGCCAAGGAAGTCATGATGTTCTCCGACGCCGGCAAGGTCATCCGCTTTGCCGAGAGCGTGGTGCGCGAAATGGGCCGTACCGCCCGTGGCGTGCGCGGCATGAAGCTGGGCAAGGGCCAGCAGATCATTTCGATGCTGATCCCGGAGTCCGGCGCGCAGATCCTCACCGCGTCCGAGCGTGGCTATGGCAAGCGTACCCCGCTGTCCAAGTTCCCCCGTCGCGGCCGTGGCGGCCAGGGCGTGATCGCCATGGGTACCAAGGGGCGCAACGGTTTGCTGATCGGCGCCATCCAGGTGCAGGAAGGTGAGGAAATCATGCTGATTTCCGATCAAGGCACATTGGTGCGTACCCGGGTCGGCGAGGTGTCCAGCCTGAGCCGTAACACCCAGGGCGTGACGCTGATCAAGCTGGCCTCCGACGAGACGCTGGTGGGCCTTGAGCGTATTCAGGAGCCGTCCGAGGAAGAGCTCGATGCGCTCATCGAGCTGGACGAGGAGGGCGTGGAGGCCCAGACCCCTGACGAGCAAGATGCGGCGGGCGCCGAAGAGGCCCCGCAAGAGTAAGTGCGCTGAACCCGAACGGGGCGACCAAGGTCGCCCCGTTTGACTGATCAAGCCAGGCATTTGGCCTGCAAGGGCCCCAAGCAGGCCTGGGCCACCGAATTACGATGTTGTTCTATTTGGCAGAGCGAGAGTGGATGTGAGCAAACGAGCCTTTAACTTCTGCGCAGGCCCTGCCGCGCTTCCTGATGCCGTGCTGCAGCGCGCCCAGGCCGAGATGCTGGACTGGCACGGCAAGGGCCTGTCGGTCATGGAAATGAGCCACCGCAGCGACGACTACGTGGCCATCGCCGAGAAGGCCGAGCAGGACCTGCGTGACCTGCTGTCCATCCCCTCCAATTACAAGGTGCTGTTCCTGCAGGGCGGCGCCAGCCAGCAATTTGCCGAAATCCCGCTCAACCTGTTGCCAGAAGACGGCACCGCCGACTACATCGAGACCGGGATCTGGTCGAAAAAGGCCATCGAGGAAGCGCGCCGCTTCGGCAACGTCAACGTGGCTGCCAGCGCCAAGCCCTACGACTACCTGGCCATTCCTGGCCAGAACGAGTGGAACCTGACCGCCAACGCGGCCTACGTGCACTATGCGTCCAACGAGACCATCGGTGGCCTGCAGTTCGACTGGGTGCCACAGACCGGCGATGTGCCGCTGGTGGTGGACATGTCCTCCGACATTCTCTCGCGCCCCATCGACGTGTCGCAGTTCGGCCTGATCTACGCAGGTGCCCAGAAGAACATCGGCCCTAGCGGGCTGGTGGTGGTGATCGTGCGGGAAGACCTGCTGGGCCATGCCCGCAGCAGTTGCCCGACCATGCTCGATTACAAGGTCTCGGCAGACAATGGCTCGATGTACAACACGCCTGCGACTTACGCCTGGTACCTCTCGGGCCTGGTCTTCGAGTGGTTGAAGGAGCAGGGCGGCGTGGACGCCATGGAGCAGCGCAACCGTGCCAAGAAAGACTTGCTGTACGGGTTCATCGACGCCAGCGCGTTTTACAGCAACCCGATCAGCGTCAATGCCCGGTCGTGGATGAACGTCCCGTTCCGCCTGGCCGACGAACGCCTGGACAAGGCGTTCCTGGCCGGTGCGGACGCCCGTGGTTTGCTCAACCTCAAGGGCCACCGGTCGGTTGGAGGCATGCGTGCATCCATCTACAACGCCCTAGGCCTGGATGCGGTTGAAGCCCTGGTGGCCTACATGGCTGAATTCGAGAAGGAGCACGGTTGATGTCCGAGCATGAACTGCAGGCGCTGCGTGTGCGCATCGACAGCCTCGACGAAAGGATTCTTGAGCTGATCAGCGAGCGTGCTCGCTGCGCCCAGGAAGTGGCCAAGGTCAAGACCGCGTCGCTGGCCGAGGGCGAGTCGCCGGTGTTCTACCGTCCCGAGCGCGAGGCTGCCGTGCTCAAGCGCGTGATGGAGCGCAACAAGGGGCCACTGGACAACGAGGAAATGGCGCGGCTGTTCCGCGAAATCATGTCCTCGTGCCTGGCACTGGAAGAGCCGCTCAAGATCGCTTACCTGGGCCCTGAAGGTACCTTCACCCAGGCCGCCGCCATGAAGCATTTCGGTCATGCCGTGGTCAGTCGCCCGATGGCGGCCATCGACGAGGTGTTCCGCGAAGTGGCCGCCGGGGCCGTGAACTTCGGCGTGGTGCCGGTGGAAAACTCCACCGAAGGCGCGGTCAGCCACACCCTCGACAGCTTCCTCGAGCACGACATGGTGATCTGTGGCGAAGTGGAGCTGCGTATTCACCACCACCTGCTGGTGGGCGAGAACACCAAGACCGACAGTATCAGTCGCATCTATTCCCATGCCCAGTCATTGGCCCAGTGCCGCAAGTGGCTGGATGCCCATTACCCCAACGTCGAGCGTGTGGCGGTGTCGAGCAACGCCGAGGCTGCCAAGCGCGTCAAGGGTGAGTGGAACTCGGCGGCCATCGCCGGGGATATGGCAGCCAACCTGTACGGCCTGACCCGTCTTGCCGAGAAAATCGAGGATCGCCCGGACAACGCCACGCGATTCCTGATGATCGGCAACCAGGAAGTGCCGCCCACCGGGGACGACAAGACGTCGATCATCGTCTCGATGAGCAACAAGCCCGGTGCGCTGCACGAGCTGTTGGTGCCGTTCCACCAGAACGGTATCGACCTGACCCGCATCGAGACCCGGCCTTCGCGCAGTGGCAAGTGGACCTATGTGTTCTTCATCGACTTCGTCGGCCATCATCGCGATCCGCTGATCAAGGCGGTGCTCGAGCAGATCAGCCAGGAGGCGGTGGCGCTGAAAGTGCTGGGGTCTTATCCGAAGGCGGTGCTTTGACGCGCAACCTTCCGGGTCGGTGCACGGCCCCGTAAGTCCTCATGGACTGCCTCGATTTTCGTACAGGGTTCATACCAGTGGTAAAAGCAGCAAACACCAAACCCACCCCGATCATCGACCGCCTGGTGGTGGTCGGCCTCGGTCTGATCGGTGGCTCGTTCGCCAAAGGCCTGCGTGAAAGCGGCCTGTGCCGCGAAGTGGTCGGCGTCGACCTCGATGCGCCGTCGCGCAAGCAGGCCGTTGCCCTGGGCGTGGTCGACCGCTGCGAAGAGGACCTGGCCACGGCCTGCCTTGGCGCCGACGTGATTCAACTGGCCGTGCCGATCCTGGCCATGGAGAAAGTTCTGGCGCGCCTGGCCCGGCTCGATCTGGGTGAGGCCGTGATCACGGACGTCGGCAGTGCCAAGGGTAACGTCGTGCGCGAAGCGCGTTCGGTGCTTGGCGAGCGCTTGTCGCGCTTCGTGCCTGGCCACCCCATCGCTGGCTCCGAGCAGAGCGGGGTGGAGGCGTCCAACGCCAGCCTGTTCCGTCGGCACAAGGTCATCCTCACGCCGCTGGCCGAAACCGACCCTGCTGCGCTGGCCCTGGTCGATCGCCTGTGGCGTACGCTGGAGGCTGACGTTGAGCACATGCCGGTCGAGCGCCATGACGAAGTGCTGGCCGCGACCAGCCACTTGCCACACCTGCTGGCCTTCGGGCTGGTCGATTCGCTGGCCAAGCGCAATGAAAATCTGGACATCTTCCGGTACGCTGCGGGAGGCTTTCGCGATTTCACGAGAATCGCCGGTAGCGACCCGACCATGTGGCATGACATTTTTCTCGCCAACCGCGACGCTGTCCTGCGCACACTCGATACATATCGCAGTGATCTCGACGCCTTGCGCGACGCGATCGCTGAAGGGGACGGGCACCAACTGCTGGGTGTTTTCACCCGCGCTCGGTTTGCCCGCGAGCATTTCAGTAAAATCCTGGCCCGCCGGGCCTATGTGGACGCTATGAACGCCAACGATCTGATTTTCCTGGCCCAACCCGGTGGCCGCCTGAATGGGCGAATCCGCGTACCGGGCGACAAGTCGATTTCCCATCGCTCGATCATGCTTGGCTCGCTGGCCGAAGGCACCACCGAGGTCGAGGGTTTTCTCGAAGGTGAAGATGCCCTGGCGACCTTGCAGGCTTTTCGCGACATGGGCGTGGTCATCGAAGGCCCTCATCAGGGCCGCGTGACCATCCATGGCGTCGGCCTGCATGGCCTTAAGCCACCGCCTGGCCCGCTGTACGTGGGCAACTCCGGTACCTCGATGCGCCTGCTGTCGGGCCTGCTGGCCGGCCAGTCGTTCGACGTCACCATGACCGGCGACGCCTCGCTTTCCAAGCGCCCGATGAACCGGGTGGCCAACCCGCTGCGCGAAATGGGGGCTGTGGTCGAGACCGGTCCGGACGGCCGTCCGCCGCTGACCATTCGTGGCGGCAGCAAACTCAAGGCGCTGACCTACACCCTGCCGATGGCCAGTGCCCAGGTTAAATCCTGCCTGCTGCTGGCTGGCCTGTATGCCGAAGGCAAGACCACCGTCACCGAGCCTGCGCCGACCCGTGACCACACCGAGCGCATGCTGCGCGGCTTCGGCTATTCGGTCGAAACCAAGGGCCCGGTCGCTTCGCTGCAAGCTGGCGGCAAGCTGACCGCGACTCGCATCGAAGTGCCAGCGGACATTTCGTCGGCAGCGTTCTTCCTGGTGGCGGCGTCCATTGCCGAGGGTTCGGAGCTGGTGCTCGAACATGTCGGCATCAACCCGACCCGTACCGGCGTCATCGACATCCTGCGCCTGATGGGCGGCGATATCACCCTGGAAAACCAGCGTGAAGTCGGTGGTGAGCCGGTGGCCGACCTGCGCGTGCGCGGTGCCAAGCTCAAGGGCATCGATATCCCTGAAGAGCTGGTGCCGCTGGCCATCGACGAGTTCCCCGTGCTGTTCGTTGCCGCTGCCTGCGCTGAAGGGCGTACCGTGCTGCGCGGTGCCGAAGAACTGCGGGTGAAAGAGTCCGACCGCATCCAGGTGATGGCCGACGGCTTGATCACCCTGGGCATCCAGTGTGAGCCCACTCCCGATGGCATCATCATCGACGGCGGGCAACTGGGTGGTGGTGAGGTGCACGGGCACGGTGACCACCGCATCGCCATGGCCTTCAGCGTCGCATCGCTGCGCGCCAGCGCGCCGATTCGTATCCATGACTGCGCCAACGTCGCCACCTCGTTCCCCAACTTCCTGTCGCTGTGCGCCGAGGTTGGCATCCGCGTGGCCGAAGAGGGCAAGTCGTGAGCACCTTGACGCCGGTCATCACCATTGATGGACCCAGTGGTTCCGGCAAGGGGACCGTGGCCGGGCTGATGGCACGCGAGCTGGGTTGGCGGCTGCTGGATTCGGGCGCGCTGTACCGTCTGCTGGCCTTCAATGCCAGCAACCACGGCGTGGACCTGACCAATGAGGAACTGCTGACCCAACTTGCCGCCCATCTGGATGTGCAATTCATTGCCGCCGAGCCCGGTAAACTGCAGCAGATCATTCTCGAGGGTGAGGATGTCAGCAACGTGATCCGCACCGAAACCGTCGGTGCCGGCGCTTCGATGGTCGCTTCGCTGCCTGCGGTGCGTGATGCACTGCTGGTGCGCCAGCGCGCCTTTCGCGAGGCGCCAGGCCTGATCGCCGACGGTCGTGACATGGGCACGGTGGTGTTTCCGGACGCGCCGCTGAAGGTGTTTCTGACCGCCAGTGCCGAGGAACGTGCCCGCCGCCGTTACCTTCAGTTGAAGGGCAAGGGTGAAGATGTTAGTCTGTCGAGTCTGCTGGATGAGATTCGTGCGCGTGACGAGCGCGACACCCAACGTGCAGTGGCCCCGCTAAAACCTGCGGCCGACGCCATTCAGTTGGACTCAACCGAGTTGTCCATCGAGCAGGTGTTGCAACGTATCAGGAGCGAGCTCGCCTTGCGCGATCTCCTCTGATAACCAGGAAGGCAGGCAGGGGCACCAGTCAACGTCCTGCCCGCTTTCCTTTATCTAAACGAAACCCACATTGTCTGGAATGTGGCGATGGGCGTCTGTTTCGCCCGAATCTACAGGAATTAAAATGAGCGAAAGCTTTGCAGAACTCTTTGAAGAAAGCCTGAAAACCCTCAATCTTCAGCCGGGTGCGATCATCACCGGTATCGTTGTCGATATCGACGGCGACTGGGTTACCGTACACGCTGGCCTGAAGTCCGAGGGCGTCATCCCGCTCGAGCAGTTCTACAACGAAGCTGGCGAGCTGACCATCAAGGTCGGTGACGAAGTGCACGTTGCGCTGGACGCGGTCGAAGACGGCTTTGGCGAAACCAAGCTGTCCCGTGAAAAAGCCAAGCGCGCCGAGTGCTGGATTGTTCTGGAAGCAGCTTTCGCCGCCGAAGAAGTGGTCAAGGGCGTTATCAACGGTAAGGTTAAAGGCGGCTTCACTGTCGACGTTAACGGCATCCGTGCGTTCCTGCCGGGCTCCCTGGTTGATGTCCGCCCAGTGCGCGACACCACCCACCTGGAAGGCAAAGAGCTGGAATTCAAGGTCATCAAGCTCGACCAGAAGCGCAACAACGTTGTCGTTTCCCGTCGCAGCGTGCTGGAAGCCGAGAACTCCGCCGAGCGCGAAGCCCTGCTGGAAACCCTGCAGGAAGGCCAGCAAGTCAAAGGTATCGTCAAGAACCTCACCGACTACGGCGCATTCGTGGACCTGGGCGGTATCGACGGCCTGCTGCACATCACCGACATGGCTTGGAAGCGTATCAAGCACCCATCGGAAATCGTTAACGTTGGCGACGAAGTCGACGTACGCGTTCTGAAGTTCGACCGCGAGCGCAACCGCGTTTCGCTGGGTCTGAAGCAGATGGGCGAAGATCCGTGGGTAGCTATCACTGCCCGTTACCCAGAAGGTACTCGCGTACAGGCTCGCGTAACCAACCTGACCGACTACGGCTGCTTCGCTGAGCTGGAAGAAGGCGTTGAAGGTCTGGTACACGTTTCTGAAATGGACTGGACCAACAAGAACATCCACCCGTCGAAAGTCGTTCAGGTTGGCGACGAAGTGGAAGTCATGGTTCTGGACATCGACGAAGAGCGTCGTCGTATCTCCCTGGGCATCAAGCAGTGCAAGTCCAACCCATGGGAAGACTTCTCCGGCCAGTTCAACAAGGGTGACAAGATCACCGGTACCATCAAGTCGATCACCGACTTCGGTATCTTCATCGGTCTGGACGGCGGCATCGACGGTCTGGTTCACCTGTCCGACATCTCCTGGAACGAAACCGGCGAAGAAGCCGTACGTCGTTTCAAGAAGGGCGACGAGCTGGAAACCGTCATCCTGTCGGTCGATCCAGAGCGCGAGCGCATCTCCCTGGGCATCAAGCAGCTGGAAGACGATCCGTTCTCCAACTTCGTTGCTGTCAATGACAAGGGCGCTATCGTCAAGGGCATCGTGAAAGAAGTTGACGCCAAAGGTGCCATCGTCACCCTGGCCGACGACATCGAAGCCACTCTGAAAGCTTCCGAAATCAGCCGTGACCGCGTTGAAGACGCGCGTAACGTTCTGAAGGAAGGCGAAGAGATCGAAGCCAAGATCATCAGCGTTGACCGCAAATCGCGTGTCATCAGCCTGTCGATCAAGTCCAAGGACGACGCTGAAGAGCGTGAAGCCATCCAGAGCCTGAAAAACGCTCCGGAAGCGGCTGCCGATACCACCATGGCTGCGCTGCTGCGCGAAGCAATGGCCAAGCAGAACTGAGTTCTGTTTGATCGGTAAAAAGGGCGACCCTCGGGTCGCCCTTTTTTATGGGCGTTATCTACGCCTGCCTGGGGTGTGACCCTACGTTTTTCGTGGTTGAACTCGCTTGCCTCAACCCGCTAAGGTCCCGACCTTGATTTTCGAGAGACAACCATGGGCTATCTGATCATCGTCGCGCTTATCCAGGCGTTCTCTTTCAGCTTGATAGGCGAGTATCTGGCCGGTCACGTCGACAGTTATTTTGCCGTGCTTGCCCGCGTGGTGCTGGCGGGCTTGGTCTTTCTGCCGTTGACCCGTTGGCGGCAAGTAGAACCGCGCTTTGTGCGCTCGATGCTGCTGATAGGCGCCTTGCAGTACGGCATCACCTACGTGTGCCTTTACTTGAGCTTTCGCGTGCTCAGCGTACCTGAGGTGTTGCTGTTCACCATTCTTACACCGCTGCACGTGACTCTGATCGAAGACGCCATGAATCGGCGGTTCAACCCATGGGCGCTGGTGGCAGCGCTGGTGGCTGTGGCTGGAGCGGCGGTGATTCGCTTCGACAGCATCAGTGGCGAATTTTTCATGGGCTTCCTGTTGCTGCAGTTGGCCAACTTCACGTATGCCGCGGGCCAGGTGTTGTATCGGCATCTGGTTGCCCGGTTCCCCAGCGACCTGCCGCACTATGCGCGGTTCGGCTATTTCTACCTGGGGGCGTTGTTGGTGGTCCTACCTGCGTTTGTGCTGTTTGGCAACAGCGCACACCTGCCCAGCACCTCGGTGCAATGGGGCGTCTTGGTGTTTCTGGGGCTGTGCCCCACGGCGCTGGGCCTGTACTGGTGGAACAAGGGAGCTTGCCTGGTATCGGGTGGCACACTTGCCGTCATGAACAACCTGCACGTACCAGTGGGGCTGCTGCTCAACCTGCTGATCTGGAACCAGCATGAACCGCTTGGACGGCTTCTGGCAGGCGGTGCCATTATTCTGGGATCTGTATGGCTAAGCCGTTTCAGTGGACGGGCACAGGCCCCGATGCCCGGCAAAGCCTGACATGCATACCGTTTTCGTGATTGTTGCACCGATCTTCGCCTTGATCATCGTCGGCTACCTGTGCCGCCGTACCAACAAATTGGGCGACAAGGCGGCGGCCGAAATCAACAAGATGGTGGTCTGGCTGTGCCTGCCGGCCTTGCTGTTCAAGGTCACCGCTACGGCCACCTGGGCCGAAATCTGGCACCCTGGGTTCATCGTCGCATTTGGCGCCGGGGCGCTGGGGATGTTTGCGATTACCCTGCTGTGGCGGCTGCGTGGCGGCCATGGATTAGTGGCGTCGAGCATCGATGGGCTGAGTGCCGGCTACGCCAATACCGGCTACATCGGCATTCCCTTGTGCCTGCTGTTGTTCGGTCAGCCTGGCTTGCAGCCAGCGCTGATTTCGTCGTTGATCGTGGTCTGCCTGGTATTTGCCCTGTCGCTGATGTTGATCGAGATCGGCTTGCAGGATGAGCCCGAGGTGGGCCGCGCCGTGGGCCTGGTGCTCAGGGCACTGGCCAAGAACCCGCTAGTCGTCGCGCCGCTGGCAGGTGCAGCGTGGGCCATGACCGGGCTGGGGCTGGCCGAACCGGTGATGCACTTGCTCGACATGCTCGCATTGGCCACCACGCCCTGTGCATTGGTGTCGCTCGGCGCATTTCTGGCAGAGAAACAGCCGCGCGCACAGGCCAGCCCCTGGCCGCTGGTAGTGTTGAAATTGGTCGGCCAGCCGGCGCTGACTTGGGTGCTGGCCTACAAGGTGTTTCACCTGCCCGAGATGTGGGCCGCCTCGGCCGTGCTGCTGGCCGCGCTGCCCACCGGTACAGGGCCGTTCATGCTGGCGGAGTACTACAACCGGGATGCGGGGTTGATCTCCAGGACCATTCTCTGGTCAACGGTAGTCTCGCTGCTCACCTTGACGGCGCTGCTGTACGCATTGGGGTATGCGCAGTGAATGAGCGGTTCAAACGTTTACAGATTCGGGTCGCGTCCAGCGAGACGCTGGCCGGGCCCAGAACGCGAGGTGAAGCGCTGCTCCAGAACGCCTCACCGACATCGCTACTGGACCGTCGGGCAGGTCGCTAGCGCGCCAGCAGCCAGATCACGACCACCACGATTACCACGCCAGCCACGATCATCCAGCGGGGCTGGCTGTTTTCCCGTGGCTGCGCCTGGGCGTGTGGCCGGGTGTGCGTCTGCGCCTTGTCAGGTTCAGCGAATCGCGCCTGCTGGGCAGGAGCTTGCGGCGCTGCCAGCGGTGCCTCTTCCCCGCGCAACAGTCGCACCAGTCGCGGCCATCCTGCCTGCTCGGCCAATTGAAACGGCGTTTGCCCCAACGGGTTGAGCGCCGAGGTGTCGGCCCCGTGCTCAAGCAGAGCACTCACCACCGGGTAGTTGCCCGCCAACGTCTCGCGGTGCAGCAGCAACCAACCGCCCTCATCGGGATCGGTGACCATAGCAGGGTGTTGCACCAGTGCATCGTGCACCTGCGCCACCATGTTCACGGCCATGGGATGGTCGGCCTCTTCCAGCTGCTTGAGCGCTTGTGCGTCAGCCGGCGTATCCAGAGCCCGCGAGAGCAACACCTGGGATTGCCCTTTGGGCGCCGGTACGAGCGCCACGAAGCCGGGCTCACCAAACTCCAGGCCCCAGGCCGCATCGTGTTCAGCACGTTCGGCTGCGGGCATCTCGCTGCGCATTGCATCGATGGTGAAGCCTCCATAGACCTCGCCGGCAGACACGTACATCCAGTCGGTGAGCGCCGAAAACGGCAGCGTCACCCGCTGCGATGCGTCGAATCCCGTGGCCCATTCCGGTTCGTTGAGCAGCACGCCGCTGATCGAGACGCCGTCGAACGCCACCTCGCTGAGCCACATGTTCTCCACGGTTGGCAGTTCCGGGTCATCACCGTGGACCGGAAAGGCCATCTTCACGGCGGCCATGTCCAGGCCCTTGATAATCCGGCGCGCCTCCCAGGAGAGCTCGCGCCAGAAGAACTTGAACGTGGCCTGCGCATTGGCGATGGCGGTTTGAAGGGCAGGGCTGTTGTCGTCGGCCGGGTAGATGATTTGCTCGGTCATAGGGTACATCCGTGTGAGTGCGTGTTGATGACGAGGGGTATCAAGGTCATCAGACCGAAGAGCACGGGGCTGGTTCGAGAGGCTTGCCAGCCTTGAGCTCAGCCTCCCTGGCTCAAGCCTCACTCATTTCCTCAACCCGCCGCGACATCGGCGTCTGCACGGGCGCATCATGCCCGGCCAGGCCCATGCGCTCATTATTGCCACTGGGCTGCTGATACAAGCTCAACCCAAACGCCGGCAGCACTGCCAGCCGCTTCCGTGGACCGGGCGAGCCTGTATTAAGGGCTTGCCCTTGAAGTGGTGGAGGATCCAAGTTGTTTTTAAGTCTCACGAATCAGTGCTGCAATCTTTGGAGAAAGTCCTTCAGTATTCATGCTTTTGAGCTCCTCGAACAATGCATCCGGATTCGAAGCGCGCCGGGCAGCTATGACAGCTCTGGCATTGGTCGGCCCTAACTTGAGTACATCATCAACCTCAGTCCCCCAAATAGCTACGGGTTTCATGGAATTAGCGTTATGCCGGGAATTTTCAGGCAATGCGATCGCCGCGTGATGAGCTAACGTTGAGTGCCCTGTCAAGGCTGGCGTACGTGCCGCCATGCTACGAAGTTCCCTGAGGATCTTCAGTCGAGCGTTGGAGGCCGCGGTCATTTGAGCATTGGAAGCTACTTGTTTTACATTGTAGTAAATCGATGTAGCAGCTGCCGACGCTGAAATAACTAAATAAGAATTGGCCGTGCGGTCAGTTATATTAGCCGCTGCAGCTAAGCCTGCTCCAGCCGCAATGCCACCTGTAATCTGCGCCATTCGACTACCGGTAAACATTGCTGCCAACCCCGAAAAGGCACCGGCCATCGTTGATATAGATGCGGCCAATGCTTTTAATAATATGAATCTTCCCGAGGGATCAATGTAATTTATCGGATCG
>NZ_JBJJMO010000025.1:0-54790 GCF_046231935.1 Pseudomonas sp. KCJK9111
GTTCAACCCGGAACGTCTCGAACTGTTGGTGACCCGCAGCATGCCGTTTGGCAAATACCAAGGCCGGATCATTGCCGACCTGCCGGGCGATTACCTGGCGTGGTTTGCGCGCAAGGGCTTTCCTAAAGGGGAGCTGGGGGAGCTGCTGGCCTTGATGCATGAAGTCGACCATAACGGTCTAAGTGACCTGCTGGTGCCATTGCGGCGCAAGCATGGGTGTTGAGCGGGTTCGCCGACCGTGCCGGTGAACGGCACTGTGCCAGGCTGACGCCGCCCCTTAAGAGCGGCATCCGTAACCGAAAAGGCTTGCCGTTAAGCACCTTTATCCCTTGACCGGCGCCACCATCAGCTCGACGTTTTCGTTCTTCTTGATCAGCGCATACACCACCGCCGTCAGCAAGCTACCTGCGACAATCGCCAACAGGTACAACGCGGCATGGTTGATGGCGTTCGGGATCAGCAGGACGAACAGTCCACCATGGGGCGCCATGAGTTTGCAACCAAAGTACATGGACAAGGCCCCAGTCAGCGCGCCCCCTGCCAGGCTCGCCGGAATCACTCGCAGCGGATCCTTGGCGGCGAATGGGATGGCCCCTTCGGAAATGAAGCACAGCCCCAGTGCCAACGCTGCCTTGCCCGCCTCCCGCTCGCTCTGGGCAAACTTGCGCCTGGCCAGGAACGTGGCCAAGCCCAGGCCGATCGGCGGCACCATGCCAGCGGCCATGGTGGCGGCCATCGGGGCGTAGCTCGAAGACGCCAGCAACCCTACCGAGAACGCATAGGCGGCCTTGTTGATCGGTCCGCCGAGGTCGACGCACATCATGCCACCAAGCAGCAGCCCCAGCAGGATCGCGTTGGTGGTGCCCATGCTGTCGAGAAACCGCGTAAGGCCTTCGAGCATGGCCGCCACCGGCTGCCCCACCACATAGATCATTACCAGACCGGTGAACAGGCTGGCCAGCAACGGAATGATCAGGATCGGCTTGAGCGCCTCCAGACTGGTGGGCAGCTTCGCCCAGCGGGCAATGGCTTTGGCGCTGTAGCCGGCCAGAAAGCCCGCCACGATGCCGCCGATGAAGCCGGCGCCCAGGGTGCTGGCCAGCAGGCCGCCGATCATGCCTGGGGCCAACCCTGGCCGATCGGCGATGGACCAGGCGATATAGCCGGCCAGCAATGGCACCATCAACTTGAAGGCCGCTTCACCGCCGATCTGCATCAGCGCAGCCGGTAGCGTCCCCGCTTCCTTGTAGGCTTCGATGCCGAACACGAACGACAAGGCGATCAGCAGGCCCCCGGCCACGACCATGGGCAGCATGAACGAGACACCGGTCAGCAGGTGCTTGTAGACGCCGGTTTTTTCGCCCTTGCTGGCGGCGGCGTTGGCCGAAGCAGTCCCACCCTCCTCCACCTTGGCTTCGGCCAGCGCCTTGTCCAGGGTGGCGCGGGCCTGCTTGAGCGCAATGCCAGTGCCGCAGCGGTAGATGCGCTTGCCCGCAAAGCGCGCTGCGGGCACCTCGATGTCAGCGGCCAGCAGCACCACGTCGGCAGCTGCGATGGCTTGGGCCGAAAGCGGGTTGCGTGCCCCGACCGAGCCCTGGGTTTCAACGGTGAGCTGGTAGCCCATCTGTTGCGCGGCCTGTTGCAGGGCTTCGGCCGCCATGAAGGTATGGGCGACGCCAGTCGGGCACGCAGTGACTGCAACGATGCGCACTTCCTCGCGGGTGTCGACATCGGGGGCTACGGCCGTCAGCGGCTGCGCATTGGCAGCTGCTTCGTCGAGAAAACCTTCGCGGTCAGCCAAAGCCTGGGACGGCGTGCTCTGGTACACACGCTTGCCTACAAAGCGGGTAAGGTCCACCGGGCCGGTGCTGACCACCAGCACCCAATCGGCGTTGGCGATCTGCGCTGCGTCGAGCTGTCGTTCGGGATGCTCGGCGTCCTGCACCTCGACCTGGGTGGTCCAGCCACGGCGCTGGGCCGCAGCCGCCAGCAGACGTGCGCTGAGCACGCTCGATACCTGGCCATTGGGGCAGGCAGTGAGAATGACAATGTTCATTGGCAACCCTCTTGGTGTTCTGTCAGGCTCACAGCGGCTTGCAGGCGGGCCAACTGGTCATGGTCGTTGATGCCGAAACCCACCTGGGTGACGGCCTGTGCGGCGATGGCGGTGGCACGGGCCAAGGTGCGCGATGCGGCTTCACCCTGCAACAGGCCGTGGACCATGCCGGCCACGAGGGAGTCCCCAGCACCGACCGTGCTGGCCACCTTCACCTTGGGCGGTACTGCCGCCAGGGTGAAATCATGGGCGAACCAGCGTACCCCGTGCTCGCCAGCCGAAACCACCACGTGCTCGACGCCCTCACCCAGTAGCTGTCGGGCGGCCAGTCGCTGTTGATCGGCATCGTCCACGGGCGTGCCCAGGGCTTCACCCAACTCTTCGGTATTGGGCTTGACCAGCCAGGGCAGGCTTTGCAGACCGACGCGCAGCGCCTGGCCGCTGGTGTCCAGCGCCACTTTCAAGCCCATGGCCTTGAGCTCATCGAGCAAATCACCAAACCATTGAGGGCTAATCCCGCGTGGCAGGCTCCCGGCAACGACCACGGCGTCATGCCCCGGTGCTTCCTGGCGCAACAGGCGCAGCAAGGCATCGCGGGCGGCCGCGTCCACTTCCGGGCCCAGGCCATTGATGTCGGTGACGCGGCCATCGGCCTCGACCAGCTTGAGGTTGCTGCGGGTTTCCCCAGGCACGCGCACGAAGCAATCGCAGAAGCCGCGCCAGTCGATCAGCGCTTCGAATGCCTGCAGGTTGTCCTGCCCAAGAAAACCACTGACGGTCACGGTATGGCCCAGGTCGGCCAGCACCTGGGCGACGTTCAAGCCCTTGCCAGCTGCGTGGCTGTGCTGGGCCTGGCTGCGGTTGACGTGACCGGGGCGCAGGCTGTCGAGCACGATGGTGATGTCCACGGCAGGGTTGAGGGTCAGGGTAAGGATCTTGGCCATTCAATAACGCTCCACCAGCGCGCGAACCGCGGCGGCACTGTCTTGTTGCAAGGCCTCGCGCGCCAAAGCGCGGGCTGTACGGGAATCGGCCTGGCGCACCAGAGCCTTGACTTCGGCGACGCTGCGCGACGCCACGCTCAGCTCGTCCACTTCAAGCCCCAGCAGCACCGCGACGGCCTGCGGGTCAGCCGCCAGTTCGCCGCAAACCCCCACCCACTTGCCATGGGCGTGGGCGGCGCGCACTGTCATGTCGATCAGGCTGAGGACCGCAGGATGCAGCCCATCGGCCTGGGCGGACAGGCTGGGGTGGCCACGGTCGATGGCCAGGGTGTATTGGGTCAGGTCATTGGTGCCGATGCTGAAGAAGTCCACCTCGCGCGCCAGTTGTGGCGCTAACAAGGCTGCCGAGGGCACCTCGACCATGATGCCCACCTGCAGGTCTGCCACGGGAATCTCCATACGCAGGCGCTCGACCATCGCACGTGCCTCGCGCCACTCGTGCATCTGCCCGACCATAGGGAACATGATGCGCAAAGGGCGTTGATCGGCGGCGCGCAGCAGAGCACGCAGCTGGTCTTCCATCACCTGCGGGCGCTGCAGGGTCAGGCGCACGCCGCGCACGCCGAGGAAGGGGTTTTCTTCCGCGGCGATCGGCCAGTAGGGCAGCGGCTTGTCACCGCCCACGTCCAGGGTACGCACCACCAGCGGGCGCCCGTCCAGGCCATCGAGCACGCGCCGGTACTCGGCCTCTTGGGTGGCCACATCTGGCGCCTGGGAATGGGCCATGAAGATCAGCTCGGTGCGCAACAGGCCGACGCCTTCGGCCCCCTGCTCCACCACTTTGGCGATACCGCTGCTTTCACCGATGTTGGCGAACACTTCGATGGCATGGCCATCACGGGTCACGGCCGGGTCGAAACGGTTGGCCCACGCGGCTTGCAAGCGCTGCTCGCGCAGGTCGCGCTCAGCCAAGGCACGCTGCAGCTCATCGGCTGGCGGCGCGACGTTGACCACTCCGCGCTGGCCGTCGAGCAGCAGCGGCGTGCCATTTTCCACTAGCAGCACGCTGGCGCCGGCTCCGACCACGGCAGGGATACCCAGCGCCCGGGCGACAATGGCGCTGTGCGCGGTGGCGCCACCCTGGGCCGTGACGATCCCGGCAACCCGCGCCGGGTCGAGCCTGGCGACATCGGAGGGGCCGACCTCGCTCATCACCAGTACGTAAGGTTGGTCAGGCTCGCTCTGCGTCAGGACCCCGCACAGCTGGGCCAATACGCGGCGGCCCACATCGCGCAGGTCGGCAGCCCGCTCGGCCAGCAAAGCGTCATGCAGCGCTTCCTGCTGGCTGGCGGCTGACTCGATCACCGCCACCCACGCGGCAGCGGCACTCTCCCCCTGGGCCAGGCGCTGCTCGACGTCGTCGGTCAGAGCCGGGTCGGCCAGCATTTCCTGATGGGTGACGAAAATCTCGCCGATGGCCGCGTCGCTGCGCTGCACCAGCACCTGAAGATCGGCACTGACGGTAGCCACCGCCTGGGTCAGCTTGTGACGTTCCTGATCGTACGACTCGCCGCGCAGCGGGTAGTCGTACGTGCGCTCGGTCACGACGTGGGCAGGGCCGCACGCGATACCCGGGGCAGCGCCCACACCCTGTACGCGGCTGCCGGCCGCCGGCGCCTTCGCCTTTTCGACGGCTGGCTGCGCAGGAGCCTCTGGGACAAGCGGCAGCGCCTCCACCTCCTCGCCCAGCCCTTGCTCAATGGCTGCCAGCAACGCAGGCAGGGCATCGGCGGCGATAGCGGGCTCGGCCACCAGTTCCAGTTCCTGGCCACGGCGCGCGCCCAGGCTCAACAGCTTGCTCAGGCTTTTCACCGAGACGCCAGGCTGACCGCTCTCGACCACGCGCACGCGAATGTCGCCCTCGAAACGTTTGGCCAGTTGCGCCAGCACCTTGGCTGGGCGGGCATGCAGGCCGTGGGCATTGGCCAGCAGGATGCGTGCGCTCGGCCAGTCGGCAGGCGCCTCGCCGCCGAGCACTTCGAGCACGGCGCGGCTGCTGGTGGCCTGGTAGAGCATCTGCCCGCGGCCTTCGATCAACACTTCGCACAACCGTTCGAGCAATGCCTGGTGGGCAGCCCCCAGGCTGGCCAGGCAGAACAGGCCAGTCAGCGGTTGATCGCGATAACGCACAGGTTGTGCCGGGGTGACGAAGGCCAGGCCTGGCTGGCGAACCTGGCGTTCGCTGTGCAGCCACCACAAACCCTCTCCCAGCGGCAGCGGCTCTGCCTGCTGCAGCACGGCGGCAAAGCCGCTGTCCACGCAGTTGGCGCGCTGCAACAGGCGCGCACCGCGCCAGGCCAGCTCATCGAAGTCTTCGGCCGGAAGGTTCAGGGCGATCAACTGCGCATCGAGCGCCAGCGCCTGCGGTGCACCCTGCAGCAGTTTGAGCAAGGCCTCGGCCGAGCCTGCACGGCGCAGGGCTTCTGCCAGATCGGTTTCGCCCAGGGCACGGGTCAGCAATTGCAGAAGGCGCAAGTGCTCGTCAGAGCGCGCGGCGATGCCAATGGCCAAGTACACGATCTGCCCATCACCCCAGTCCACACCCTCGGGAAACTGCAACAGGCGCACGCCCGTGGTGTACACCAGGTCGCGGGTCTGCGGCGTACCGTGGGGGATGGCGATGCCCTGGCCAAGGAACGTGGAACCTTGCGCCTCGCGATCCTGCAACCCTTGCAGGTAGCCCTCGGCGACCAGTCCGTCGGCGACCAGGCGATCCGCCAGCAGGCGCAATGCATGTGCCTTGTCTGGGGCCGTCTGGCCCATGGCTATCTGCTCCTTGGCGAGCTCAAGCATGACCTTCTCCCTTTGCAGTTCCCGGATGGGTACTGGAGTATTGTTGTGAAATTCACGGAAATGGCCAGTTCAACCGCCTTGCACAGTGGGCAGCAGAGGCAGAAAATCAGGAGGCTGAAACGTTTAATCTGACCAGGCGGCCACGTTACTCGATAATCTGCCGATGAAAAAGCCCCATCCTGTCGGACAATTGCGACAATGCTCGCCTGCGCTCGCTGCGGTATCAGGGGCAAACTGCCTGGTCATCGCCTACAGCCAGCTTTGGTCATAACAAGGAAAACTCGGTGAAACTCAGCGATATCGCCCGCCTGGCCGGTGTGTCCGTCACTACCGCCAGCTACGTCATCAATGGCAAGGCCGAACAGCAACGCATCAGCAACAGCACCGTGGAGCGCGTGCAGGCGGTGGTGCAGGCCCATGGATTTACGCCCAACCCCCAGGCCGCTGGCCTGCGCAGCCGGCATACCCGCACGCTGGGCTTCATCCTCCCGGACCTTGAGAACCCCAGCTACGCGCGTATTGCCAAGCGCCTTGAGCAAGGGGCTCGGGCCCGGGGCTACCAGTTGCTGATCGCCAGCAGTGACGACCAGCCCGACAGCGAGCGCCAGTTGCAGCAGCTGTTCCGGGCGCGCCGATGCGATGCCTTGTTCGTCGCCAGTTGCCTGCCGCCGCACGATCAGAGCTACCGCGAGTTGCAAGACAAGGGCCTGCCGGTCATTGCCATCGACCGAGGCCTGGACCCCCGGTATTTCTGCTCGGTGATCAGCGATGACCATGATGCCAGTCGTCGTCTGGCCGCCAGCCTGTTGAGCACCTCGCCAGGCAGCATTGCCTTGATCGGCGCACGCCCTGAACTGTCGGTCAGCCAGGCCCGCGCCGGTGGCTTCGACGATGCGCTACAGGGCTTTGCCGGTGAGGTGCGCCGCTACCAGGGCGAAGCGTTCAGCCGAGAGTGCGGGCAGCGCCTCATGCAGCAGTTGATCGATGAGCTGGGTGGCCTGCCCGATGCCTTGATCACCACTTCGTACGTGCTCCTGCAGGGAGTGTTCGACGCGCTGCACGCCCAGCCCACCGAGTCGCGCCGGTTGCAGCTGGGTACATTCGGCGACAACCAGTTGCTCGACTTCTTGCCGCTGCCGGTCAATGCCATGGCCCAACGTCACGGTGACATGGCCGCCAAGGCACTGGAACTGGCCCTTGCCGCGATTGAAGAAAAACGCTACGAACCAGGCGTGCATGCGGTCTCGCGCACCTTCAAGCAACGAATCGACCCGTCATGAACCTGCGTCTGATCGACACCCACACGCACCTGGACTTCCCGGACTTCGACGCCGACCGCCCGAGCCTGATGGCCCGTGCAAGCGCGCAAGGCGTCGAGCGAATGGTGGTGCTGGGGGTTCATCAGGCCAACTTTCAGCGGGTATGGGACCTGGCCTGCAGCGACTCACGCCTGGCCGCGGCGCTTGGCCTGCACCCGGTCTACCTTGAAGATCATCAACCGAGCCACATCGAGCAGTTGCGCGCCTGGCTGGAGCGCTTGCGTGGCGATAGCCGCCTGTGTGCGGTGGGCGAGTTCGGACTGGATTACTACCTCCCTGAACTGGACAAGGCTCGTCAGCAGGACGTGTTCGAAGCGCAGTTGCAAATGGCGTGCGACTTCCAGCTACCGGCCCTGCTGCACGTGCGCCGCAGCCACGCCCAGGTGATTGCCACCCTCAAGCGCTACAAGCCCATGCGGGCGGGTATCATCCATGCATTCGCCGGCAGTTACGAAGAGGCACGTGAGTACATCAAGCTAGGCTTTCGGCTTGGGTTGGGCGGCGCGGCGACCTGGCCCCAGGCCTTGCGGCTGCGCCGTACGATTGCCCGCTTACCGCTCGACAGCGTGGTGCTGGAGACCGACGCACCGGACATGGCGCCGGCCATGCATCCGGGGGTGCGCAACAGCCCCGAGCACCTGCCAGACATCGCACAATCGCTGGCCGAGTCAATGGGCGTGCCCGTCGAGCAATTGGCCGAAGCAAGCACGCGCAATGCCTGCGAGCTGTTTGGCTGGCAAGCCCTGCGTTGATTCGCACCGGCCCGCCCCGCGCGGTCAGGCCAACACGGTCCACAACGCGAAAGCGGCATACCACAGCACACCACAACGCAGCACCATGTCCCATAGGCTATCCAGGCGCCGCATCCCGCAATCATTCTCACTGGCAGTGCCGGCATTATTGCCGTCATCAGCCATACGCCCGATGCGGGCTACCAGATGCGCGGCAGTGATGTGCCAGTTCAACAACTCGTGCAACATTTCACGGGCAACGGCGACGAAGTTACCGACCAGGGCAAAGCTCAATGCCACCACCCTGACCGGCACCCAGTCCATGAGGTGGCGAAGCTGCTCGGCGCGGTGCTGGAGTGCGGGTCGCTGACTGTGCGCCTGGCACAACGCCAGAAGGCGGTAAGCCAGGGCAATGGCCGGCCCCAACAGGAAATACCAGAAGATGACGGCGAAAAAGCCCTGATAAGCCTCCCACAGCAACCTGCTTTGCAGGCCCTCGCGCAGGTTGCGTGGCCCATCGGCCACTATGCCAAGGTCACGTGCAGCCACGTGCAGCGCGGCCTGTTCATCGCCCCTGTGCCAGGCGTCACGCACAGGTCCAAGGGAAGCCTTGGCATCGCCACGTCCCAGGCTATAAACCAGCACCAGAAGATGCACTGGCAGGGCCAGCAGGCCGTAGGCAACGGGCTCAAGCACATGTAACAGCAGTGTCAGCACCAGCACCGGAGCCAGCACCACAGCAGCCAGTACCCACCCTACCGGCAGCCCACCTTTGCGCTCAAGGCGCGCCAGTTCGCCAAGGAAGAAACCGTCACGCTGGACCAGATGGCGCAAGCCGGAAAATTTCTCGAACCACAGCACCAGGATCAACACCAGAAAACTCATGCCTCAGCCCTCCTCGCGCTGTAATGCCTGGCGGTACCGCGCCCAGTCGAAGGCAGGGCCGGGGTCGGTCTTGCGCTGGGGGGCGATATCGCTGTGCCCTTGGATACGCTCGGGTGCGATGGCCGGCCAGGCCTTGCGGATGTGCCGCGTCAAGCGGTCGAGGGTCAGGTACTGCGCCTCGGTATACGGTATCTCGTCAGTGCCCTCCAGCTCGATGCCGATCGAGAAATCGTTGCAGCCCTCACGGCCGTCGAAACAGGAGACGCCGGCATGCCAGGCCCGATCATGCAACGAGACGAACTGGGTCACCGCCCCCCCACGCTCGATGAACAGGTGTGCAGATACCTTCAAATGCTCGATGCTGGCGAAATACGGGTGTGCGTTCGGGTCGAGCCGGTTCTGAAAGAACGCCTGGACGTAACCGCCGCCGAAGTTGGCCGGCGGCAAGCTGATGTTGTGAAGCACCAGCAGAGAAATCTGCTCACCTAGCGGGCGGGCGTTGAAATTCGGTGAGGGGCAGTGGGTGATTCCGTCTCCGTGGAACCAGCCAGTGGCACGGTCCAATTGCATGAGGGGCCTATCCTGAAAAGTGCTGCACAGAGCGTCAGTATGCCCTGCTGCCGCTAGCGTTGACACGGTAATCATCACAAGGCAGCGAGCGCGCTCCTGTGCAAATCCTCTATGACCGCTTCCAGGGCGCGCTCGAACAAAGGACCGTCATCCAGTACGCGAACGGTGCCGGCTTCCAGGGCCTGGGTAAGGCCTGCGCCACTCCACTCCCGCACTTTCATGCCGCTGCGATTTGCAAAGACGAGCTTGTCGCAACTGTCCAGGCGTGCCACCAACTTGCAGCGCTGAATGCCACTGTCATCGGACACTTCAATCCAGGTGCCCATGCGCAAGCGTTGCACCTTCTGCGAGACCTTGCCTTTGTCACCGGCCGGTTGCTGCCCAGGCCCGTCTGCCTCTTCGGCCAACGCCAACAGGATGTCCTGGGTGACCAGGATGTCGTCCTCGTCTGCCTCGGCGCCACCTGCATAAGCACGTATGTGCAGTTGTTCGAGGTTACGGAAAAAATCACGGGTCACCAGCGAGTCGGTTCCGACACTGGCCAACCCATCGCGCAACGACTTGAGCAACGGTGGTACCTGATGCACCAGGGCCTGCGGCTGGAGTGATGGCGTCACACTGGCCAGCAAGGTATCGAGGGTCTGCAGCGCACTGCGCCAGCCCAGAGACGCTTCGCCGTGTCTGAGCCAAGCCAGCATCATCACCTGGCTCCAGTTGTTGATCAGCATCCGTACCACTGCCTGGGGCCAGACCCGTCCCCGCAGGCGCTGGCTGAGCACGTGTTGCACCTGCCGCCTGGCAAGCGATGCATTGGCCCGCCCCTCTTCGGCGTCCCGGGTGCGCTGCTCGAACAACTCGGTACGCCGCCGTTCATGCTGGGTCTGCCCGAGAAAGTCCTCGAGTAGCTCACCGAACAGACGCGTGTCTTCGGCAAAGTCGATGAGCAGGCGCTGAACCACACGTTCAGCGCGCAGTTGCAACGCATCACCCTGCTCTTGCTCGCGCGGGTCGCAGCCGAGCCCCGCCGCCGCCATTTCGTTGAGCAGCCGCCGGGCGGGATGACTGGCGCGGCTGAGCAGCCCTCTGTCCAGCAGCGCCACCTTGAGCAGCGGGATCTGCAGGCGCGCCAGCACGGCTCGCAGGTAGGGGGGGAGATTGTCGTCGCGAGCAATGAACCTGAACACGTGATCGATCAGGTTGATCATGTCTTCGTCGTCCCCGCCAATAAAGCGGCGGGTACCGCTACGCACGCTGATGGTCAGCAGCAACTGCTCCACTTGCTGGCCAAGGGCGAAATCGTCAGCCGCATCGGGCTCTGGCACATAGTGCTGCAGATGTGAGAGTAACCGCAGCAGATCGGCTCTGCTAACCGGCTGGGCGCCGGCCGGTGCCTCCAGGCGAGGCGCGAACAAACCACGTGCGGATCGCAGAAGCGGTTGCAGGGAGGCGAACAACGCATCGCCTGCGGTATCTTCGCTCGCTTCAGGCTCATGGTAGGAGCGCTCGTCCGGCTCCGCCAGCAAGTAACTGTCCCCGGCTCGTCGGCAAGGCGTCGGTGGCAGCTGACCCAGCACCCCTGCCGCAATCAGCAGCCTGTTGGCTTCGCCATAGATGACTTGCGCGTCGCACAATACATACCGTTCGAACAGCTTGAGCAGTACCAGCTTGACGCGCGGCCCCACGCCCAGGCTTTTTCCAGCTTCGAGAAAGCAGCGGCACAAGGCAATAGGGTTCAGGGGGTTGCACTGCTCAGGCACATGACGTTCGAGCAGCGTCTGCAAGCGCAGGCCCAGCTGCTGTAGCGCGACGCCATCACGGGCCTTTACCCTGGCCACCATCGCCTCCACCGCTGCTGCGCGCTCGGACTGACCGGGGGTGGACGACAATACAGGCCGGGCATGCTCAGCCTCGGGCTCGGCCAAGCGCGCGAAGGCTTCATGGACGATATCGAGAAACAGCCGCTCGATGCTCTTGCGCTTGAGTCGCAAGTCGCGCATGGCTTCGAAATACAGGTGCTGAGCGAACCGGTCCGCTGCCTTGTCGGCCATTTCGAACAGGGTATCGTCAGCATTGTCGAACAGCGCCTGCAAACCCTGGCGCAGTTGCAGGGCGGCCTGATCGCGCACCTGCAGCAGCGCGATGGGCAGACTCGTGGGGGGCGTGCGCCGTCCATGCTCAGCCGCCGCCAAGGGCACTACCTTGCCCTCTTTGTGCATCCTGTACTCCTTGCAGGGTGTCGGGCCTAGACGCGGCCAGTTTTGCCAATAGCATGACGCCAAATATCAGACAGCATTATCAGGAATAATTCCTTGTACTGCCAGACGCGTTCCCTTGCTAAATGTCTTGACCCTGTACAGGCAGTGATTGCTCAACCCGTTGCGTCATGGCAGCCGAGCACCGGCTGTACACGCCTGCGCCCTGCCCTATAATCGCGGGCATCTCGCTTGTGGAGCCAACCATGCCTAACCTACGCCTTGCCGACCTCACCGCCGAAATCGAAGCCAACGTGCGCCGTGCGTTGCTGGAGGACATCGGCAGCGGCGACATCACCGCCCAGCTCATCCCGGCCGAGCGGCTGGCCAAGGCAACGATCATTACCCGCGAAGCGTGTGTGGTGGCCGGTACGGCCTGGGTCGATGCGGTGTTTCGTCAACTCGATCCACGCGTAGCCGTGCACTGGCAGGTGGTCGACGGCGATCGCGCCCAGCCCAACCAACCGCTGTTCCACCTGGAGGGCCCGGCGCGGGCGCTGCTTAGCGGCGAGCGCAGTGCACTCAACTTCCTGCAGATGCTGTCCGGGGTCGCCACGCGCGCGCGCACGTTGGCGGATCTGGTCCAAGGCACTCACGTACAGTTGCTGGACACCCGCAAGACCTTGCCGGGCCTGCGCCTGGCGCAAAAGTACGCAGTGACCTGTGGCGGCTGCTACAACCACCGCATAGGCTTGTATGACGCTTTCCTGATCAAGGAAAACCATATCGCCGCCTGTGGTGGCGTCGCCGAGGCGGTACAAGCCGCACACCGCATCGCCCCCGGCAAGCCGGTGGAAATCGAGGTGGAAAGCCTGGAGGAATTGCATCAGGCGCTAAGCGCGGGTGCCGACATCATCATGCTCGATGAGCTGACGCTCGACGAGATGAAAGAAGCCGTCGGAATCACCGCTGGCAAGGCCAAGCTGGAGGCCAGTGGCGGCGTCAGCGAAACGACCCTGCGGGCCATCGCCGAAACCGGTGTGGATTACATCTCGATAGGTTCGATGACCAAGGATGTGCGAGCGGTCGACCTGTCGATGCGCCTGAGCCTGTAACACGGGGCCGCCAGGCGGCCCCGGTCGAGGGATCAGAACGAGGCGTTGGCCAGGCCGTCCAGGTAGCGCTCGACGTCCAGGGCGGCCATGCAACCAGCACCGGCCGAGGTGATGGCCTGACGGTAGACATGGTCAGCCACGTCACCTGCGGCGAACACACCCGCGACGTTGGTGGCGGTGGCGTTGCCTTCACGGCCGCCGCTGACCACCAGGTAGCCGTCCTTGAGGGTCAGCTGGCCTTCGAACAGCGAGGTGTTCGGGGTGTGGCCGATGGCGATGAACACGCCATCTACCTTGATCTCGTCAGTGCTGCCATCGTTGTTCTTCAAGCGCGCGCCGGTCACACCCATGTTGTCGCCCAGGACTTCATCCAGGGTAGCGTTGAGCTTGAGTTCGATCTTGCCTTCGGCGACGCGGGCATGCAGCTTGTCGACCAGGATCTTCTCGGCGCGGAACGTATCGCGGCGGTGCACCAGGGTTACCTTGCTGGCAATGTTCGCCAGGTACAGCGCCTCTTCAACGGCCGTGTTGCCGCCGCCAACCACTGCCACCGGCTTGTTGCGGTAGAAGAAACCATCGCAGGTGGCGCAGGCCGATACGCCCTTGCCCATGAACGCTTCTTCCGACGGCAGGCCCAGGTAGCGAGCACTGGCGCCAGTGGCCACGATCAGGGCGTCGCAGGTGTAGGTGCCGCTGTCGCCGGTCAGGGTGAACGGCTTGTTGGCCAGGTCCACGGCATTGATGTGATCGAAGACGATCTCAGTCTCGAAACGCTCGGCGTGCTCCTGCATGCGTTGCATCAGTGCCGGGCCGGTCAGGCCGTGCGGGTCGCCTGGCCAGTTGTCGACTTCGGTGGTGGTGGTCAATTGGCCACCGGCCTGCATGCCAGTGATCAGCAGCGGCTTGAGGTTGGCACGGGCCGCGTAGACCGCTGCGCTGTAACCGGCAGGGCCGGAGCCCAGAATGATGACGCGCGAATGACGTGCTTCGGACATGTCGAACTCCTGTCGAGCGGGCTGAAAAGGCCAGCTGTGCAAATGAAGTAGGGCCTGCACCACGGGCAGGCCGGTGACGCTGAAATATGAGCGCACTGTAGCGAGGTGGCAAAGAGTAAGGAAATATCCTTAGACAATCCACCTCATAGCCATCGTCTATGCGCGTCGTTGCGTTGGCAGGGGTCCGATCATTGGCTTTTGTTACCACCGGTTTCACCCAGATGGCGCAGCTTCCGCATCCCCCTGAAACTCGGTAATGTCTGCCAACCACCTTTTCTGCGGAGTGATACATGCAAGCCCCCGTTCTTTCCGGGCCGCAGTACCTGCGCGAAGGCCTGAAGCTGATCCTGAGCCCTGGCCTGCGCTTGTTCGTGCTGTTGCCGCTGACCATCAACCTGCTGCTGTTCGGTGGCCTCATCTATTTTGCCGGCCACCAGTTCAGCCAGTGGCTGGACGCGCTGGTGCCCACACTGCCAAGCTGGCTCAGCTTTCTGACCTATATCCTCTGGCCCCTGTTCGTGGTGTTGCTGGTGCTGATGGTGTTCTTCACCTTTACCCTGGTGGCCAACATCATCGCCGCGCCGTTCAATGGCTTTCTGGCTGAAAAGGTGGAAGTGGTGGTGCGCGGCGACGATCACTTCCCGGCCTTCAGCTGGGCCGAGCTGCTGGCGATGATCCCCCGCACACTGGGCCGCGAAATGCGCAAGCTCGGCTACTTCCTGCCGCGCGCCACCGGCTTGTTCATCCTGTCGTTGATCCCGGTGGTCAACGTGGTCGCTGCGCCGCTTTGGCTGATTTTCGGCGTGTGGATGATGGCCATCCAATACATCGACTACCCGGCCGACAACAACAAGATGAGCTGGCAGGACATGCTCGCCTGGCTGCGGGAAAAACGCTGGCAGTCCCTGGGCTTTGGCGGGGTGACCTACCTGGCGTTGCTGATCCCGGGGGTGAACGTGGTGATGATGCCGGCGGCGGTGGCTGGGGCTACCTTGTTCTGGGTGCGTGAGAACGGGAATGCACGGGCCGTGAACACACCTGCGCATCGAGCCTGAGCCTGCCCCAGGCGTTACCCTACCTCATCTACAGGAGCAGACCATGAACCGCTTCAGTCCCGCCAAACTCAAGCTGTCGAAATGGACCGCGACGCAGCCGGTGAACCGTGAAAAGCACTTCCTGGTCACCGACCTGGAGCACGACGAAGCGGGCGTGCTGCTGCGTGTGGAACTGCAGGCGGTGCACAGCGGGCGCAGCGAGTGGCTGGATTGGCGGGTGCTGCGCGACGCCCAGGTATGGGCGATGGGATGGCGATGAGCGAGTGACTGACCGAACCGGCCGCGTGCCCGTCAGGCAGCGGCCGATCTTAGGCGCGTCCAACGGGAGCACCGCCGCGTCGCCTCACCATGAAGCACAACCGGCCTGCATAACTGCCCGGCATCACTGCCCCAGGCGGCTGGAAAACTGCCCCACCACATCCACCACCCGCCTGGCCCCTTCCTGGATTTCCTCGATCACGTTTCCGGTCTGGTCCGCCAGCGCGCGGCCTTCTTCGGCCTGGCGCTTGCTGGTGTCGATGATCGACACTGCAGCCTGGGCCAACTGCTCGTTTTGCTGTACCACACGGGCTATTTCCTCGGTAGCCGTGCTGGTGCGCGAGGCCAGCTGACGCACCTCATCGGCCACCACCGCAAAGCCCCGCCCCTGCTCGCCAGCACGGGCGGCTTCGATGGCGGCGTTGAGCGCCAGCAAGTTGGTCTGCCCGGCGATATCGCTGATGGTCTTGATGATCGAACCGATGACCCGCGACTGGGTGTCCAGCGCCTGGATGCCTTCGGCAGCCTGAAGCATCGAGGCTTCGAGCCCACGCATGACGCTGACGCTCTGCCCGACCACCTCTGTGGCCCGACGGGCGCTGCTGTCCGTTTCCCGCGAGGTGTTGTAGGCGACGTCCGCCGCCTGGGCCACCGCTTGCTCCTGGTTCACCTGATCGGTGATAACCGTGGCGAACTTGACCACTTTGTACAGCTCATCGTGGGCGTTGAAGATCGGGTTGTAGGAAGCTTCCAGCCAGATCACCCGGCCATGGGCATCGATCCGACGGAAGCGTTCGGCAATGTACTCCCCGCGGCGAAGCTTGTCCCAGAATGCCTGGTAGGCGGGTGAGTTGACCTCGGCAGGTTCGCAGAACATGCGGTGGTGCTTGCCACGGATCTGATCCAGCCGGTACCCCACTGCCGACAGGAAGCGCTCGTTGGCGGTCAGGATCATGCCATCGAGGTCGAACTCGATAACCGCCGTCGAGCGCATCAGCGCCTTGATCAGGCTCTCGTGCTCCCGGGAGGTGACGATGGTACGGGTCAGGTCGCTCGAATGCAGGGTGAAATACTTGATGCGCCCGTCGCTACCCTTCACAGGTTGCAGGATCGAACGTAGCCAGGCTTCCTGGCCGTCCCCGCGCAGCAGGCGAAACGCGCCATTGAAATGCTCGCCCCGGCTGATGGCATTTTTCATGCGCTGGTGAAAATCCAGTGACTTGACGTGGTCAGGCACGATGTCGTCGATGTTGCGCCCAAGCAATTGGTCAGCCCGATACAGCATCTCGGTTTCGAAATTGCCATTGACCAGTTCGATCCGACCGGCAGGGTCGAGTTGCAGCACCAGCATCTCGCTGTCCAGGCTGCTCTTGATCTGGTCGATGATCATCAGTTCTTCACGCAACTGCCGGATTTCTTGCTTAAGCTTGTTGTTGAACATCACCGCTCTCCTGGAGCGTGGGGGCGAATGCAACTGCATCGGCGGGCAACTGCGCCTCTTGAGTGCAGCCTTGATGAATATTCGTGCGCGTTACAGGCGTCATGCCCCCCTGCATCATGCCGACGTCACTTCGCCGTCATGCCCCCGCAATGCAGCAGGTGGATAGTCTGTTCATGAACACACCTGCTCTGCACATCTGCCTCGTCAGCGATACCTTCGCCCCGCACGTCAACGGCGTGGCCTGCACACTGTTGAACCTGAGCGAAGGGCTGCGCCTGCGTGGCCATCACGTCAGGATCGTGCGCCCCCGACAGCCAGTAGAGCAGGCTTCGGGGCACAGCCCTGGCGTGCGACTGTGGCGCGACTGGCCACTGCCCGGCTATCCGGGTTTGCAACGGGACAAGGTCTCCCTGCGCACGCTGGCAAGGCACTGGCGCCGGCAACGGCCTGACGTCATTTACATCGCCACTGAAGGCCCCCTGGGGCTGATCGCATTACGCACCGCTCGGCGATTAGGGATCGCCGTTGTCAGCGGGCTGCATAGCGAGTTTGCGCACCCTTCAGGGCAATACGGCATGGGCGTGGTGGCACGCCTGCTAAACCTTTATCTGCGCTGGTTTCATCGCCGGGCCGTCTTGACGCTCGTGCCCAGCTTGAGCCAACGGCGTTGGCTGGAGCGCCGCGGCTTCGAGCGGCTGGTGCACATGCCGCACGGTGTGGACGCGGAGCTGTTCAACCCGGCCCGTCGCAGCCAGGCGCTGCGCGAACACTGGGGTCTGGGCCACGATGATATCGCCGTCCTGCATGTGGGACAGTTGGCACCGGAAAAAAACCTGGGGCTTTTGCAAAGCTGTTTCGAAGCCTTGCAACGAGCTTTGCCACAAGGAAGAGTACGCCTGATTCTGGTGGGGGATGGGCCACTGGGTGGGGAGCTGAAGCAGGTGCCCGGGGCCGTGCTATGCGGCGTCCAGCGAGGCGAACAGCTGGCCGAGCACTATGCCAGCAGTGACCTGTTTCTGTTCACCAGCCTGAACGAGACGTTTGGCCGTGTGGTGCTCGAAGCCATGGCGTCAGGGTTGGCGGTGGTCGCTTATGACCAGGCAACGGCTGCGCAGCACATCGGCCATGGCCACAATGGGGCGCTGGCCATGCCAGGGGATGCGAAAGCCTTCATCGATGCCGCTTGCTGGCTGTTGCAAGACAGCGAGACCCTGCGGCGGGTGAGGCTCAACGCTCGGCAGCATGCCAGCCATCAGGGGTGGTCGAAAATCGTCGACCAGTTCGAAGCGCACCTGCTCAGCGCTTCACAGAGCGTTCATGCGCGCCAAGCGACCTCGATGCAGCCCATGCCGCCGCTGTGAAGCCGTCGCTGCGGCCAAGACGATCATCCGGTGCGTGGTCAGCCCAGAGCCTTTTCGATGGCCTGGACCACCGCAGGATCATCCGGCACCGTGCGCGGGGAGAAGCGCGCCAATACCCGCCCGTCCTTGCCCACCAGGAATTTCTCGAAATTCCAGGTAATGTCCCCCGGAAACTCCGCGCCCTCGCCCGCCAGAAGGCGATACATCGAATGGCGCTGGGGCCCGTTCACCTCGAGCTTGGCGCCGAGCGGAAAGCTCACGCCGTAGTTCATGCTGCAGAATTCCTGGATCTGCGCTTCGCTCCCCGGCTCCTGCCCTGCGAACTGATTGCAGGGCAGGCCAAGGACCGTGAAGCCTTTGTCCTTGTACATCTGGTAGAGCTGCTCAAGCGCCGCGTACTGAGGTGTCAGGCCGCACTTGGAGGCCACGTTGACCACCAGCACTACCTGCCCCTTGTACGGTTTCAAGGACAGATCGCCACCGTCAAGCGCGTTCAACTTCAGGTCGTGAAATGCACTCATGCTGTAATCCCCTTTTCAGGTCGCCGACGGCACCTGGGCAAATTGCGCCCACTAAAAAGGCGTTCGTTCAAGCCGTCGCCTTCCTTGGGAAGGCAGGGCGGCTTGCCCGAACGCCTGGCGACTTTCTGAGCTTAGCGCAGAAAGATCAGTGGTGATGGCCACCTTCACCGTGGATGTGACGGTGAGCGATTTCTTCTTCGCTGGCATCACGCACGTCAACGACCTTGACCTGGAAGTTCAGGCGCTGGCCGGCCAGTGGGTGGTTGCCATCGACGGTCACGTCGTCGCCGTCCACGTCACGGATGGTGACGATCTGCATCTGGCCATCGGGGGCCGAGGCGTGGAACTGCATGCCCACTTCCAGCTCGTCGACGCCTTCGAACAGGCTGCGGTTCAGGGTGCTGACCAGCTCGGCCAGGTATTCGCCGTAGGCCTCTTCAGGCTCGATGGAAACGGTCAGCTCGTCGCCGGCCTGTTTGCCTTCCAGGGCTTTTTCCAGGCCTGGGATGATGTTGCCGGCACCTTGCAGGTAAACCAGCGGCGCGCCACCGGCGGAGCTGTCGATGGTCTCCCCGGCGTCGTTAGTCAGGGTATAGTCGATGGAGACAGCCTTGTTGGCGGCGATCAGCATGGGGCAAGACCTTTTGCAAAAGAATGTAGAACGCACAAGTGTAACCAAGCCATCGCCCGATTGCGAACCTCGCCTGGATCCGCCCATGCCCATCAGTCGGATCATCGCTTTTTCCCAGGATGCCGAAGGCCACTGGGTCGCCCAGTTGAGCTGTGGCCACACCCAGCACCTGCGCCACGTGCCGCCCTGGCAGCTGCGCCCATGGGTGCTCGACCCCGAACAGCGAGCACAGCGCATTGGCCAGGCGTTCCCGTGCGGTTGGTGCGCACAGGGTGCCGATAGCGCTACCCTTGATCGCTGATCCCTTGCACCGCTTATTTCGAGAAGCACGCATGCAGACTTTTTTCATCGCACCAACCGACTTTGGCGTCGGCCTTACGTCCATCAGCCTGGGCCTTGTGCGCACACTGGAGCGCGCCGGCCTGAAAGTGGGCTTCTTCAAGCCTGTTGCCCAGCCCCACCCGGGCGACACCGGCCCGGAGCGCTCCACCGAGCTGATCGCTCGTACCCACGGCATCCTGCCGCCGACGCCGCTGAGCCTGGCCCAGGTCGAACGGATGCTGGGCGATGGTCAGCTGGACGAGCTGCTCGAGTCGATCGTTCGCCTGTACCAGCAGGCTTGTGTCGGCAACGACGTGGTAGTGGTCGAGGGCATGGTCCCTACCCGTCACGCCAGCTACGCAGCCCGCGTGAACCTGCACCTTGCCAAGAGCCTGGATGCCGAAGTGATCCTGGTATCGGCCGCCGAACAGGAAGTGCTCAGTGAACTGTCCGGCAGGGTCGAGCTGCAGGCCCAGCTGTTCGGAGGCCCGCGCGACCCCAAGGTGCTGGGTGTGATCCTGAACAAGGTGCGCACCGACCAGAGCATGGAGCAATTCTCGACGCGTCTGCGTGAGCACTCGCCGCTGCTGCGCGGCAATGATTTCCGCCTGATCGGCTGCATTCCCTATCAGCCGGAACTCAATGCCCCGCGCACGCGGGATGTGGCAGAGCTGCTCGGGGCCCAGGTCCTCAACGCCGGTGACTTTGAGCAGCGCCGCATGACCAAGATCATCATCTGCGCCCGCACGGTGGCCAATACCGTACCGCTGCTGACGTCTGGAACGTTGGTGGTGACGCCCGGCGATCGCGACGACATCATCCTCGCCGTGAGCCTGGCAGCGATCAACGGCGTGCCGTTGGCAGGCCTGCTGCTGACCAGCGACAGTAAGCCCGATACGCGCATCCTGGGGCTATGCCGCGGAGCGCTGCAGGCAGGGTTGCCGATCCTGTCGGTCAGCACAGGGTCATATGACACCGCCAACCAGCTCAATGCCCTGAACAGGGAAATCCCGGTCGATGACCGCGAGCGCGCCGAGTTCATCACCGACTTCGTGGCCAGCCACCTCGACGGCGCCTGGTTGAGCCAGCGCTGCGGCGCTCCGCGCGAGATGCGTCTGTCACCTGCGGTGTTTCGCTATCAACTGATCCAGCGCGCGCAGCAGGCCAACAAGCGTATCGTCCTGCCCGAAGGTGCCGAGCCGCTGCTGGTGCAGGCGGCGGCCATCTGCCAGGCACGCGGCATTGCCCGCTGCGTGCTGCTCGCCAAGCCTGAAGCGGTCGATGCCGTGGCCCGAGCCCAGGGCATCACCCTGCCCGAAGGGCTGGAGGTGTTGGACCCGGACCTGATCCGCGAGCGCTATGTCGAGCCTATGGTGGCGCTGCGCAAGAGCAAGAACCTCAACGCACCGATGGCCGAACAACAGCTTGAAGACCCGGTGGTCATCGGCACCATGATGCTGGCCCTGGACGAAGTCGATGGCCTGGTCTCGGGTCTGGTGCATTCGACGGCCAATACCATCCGTCCTGCATTGCAGCTGATCAAGACCGCACCGGGCGCCAGCCTGGTCTCTTCGGTCTTCTTCATGCTGTTCCCGGACCAGGTGCTGGTCTACGGCGACTGCGTGATGAACCCCCACCCCAATGCCGCCGAACTCGCCGAGATCGCGCGCCAGAGTGCTGCATCGGCGCATACCTTCGGCATCACGCCACGGGTCGCGATGATCAGTTATTCAAGCGATTCGGCAAGCGACGAGGAGGTGGAAAAAGTGCGAGAGGCCACACGCATGGCCAGGGAGGGCGCCGAGCAGCTGTTGATCGATGGGCCGCTGCAATACGATGCGGCTGTGAACCCTGCCGTTGCTCGCGACCTGGCGCCGCGCAGTCAGGTGGCCGGCCGCGCCACGGTGTTCGTGTTCCCGGACCTGAACACCGGCAATACCACACACAAGGCCGTGCAGCGCAGTACCGACGGCGTGAGCCTGGGGCCCATGCTGCAGGGGCTGCGCAAACCGGTGAACGATCTACCGCGCGGGGCGCAGGTCGACGACATCGTGCACACCATTGCCCTGACCGCCATTCAGGCGAGCGAAGTGCGCTGAATGCGGGGGCCATCCAGTGGCCCCCATCTCTGGGTCAGGGATACTGCTGAACCTGGCCCTGCTGCTGGTCGTACTGCTGGCCAGGGATCGGCTTGAGGTTCACTTCAACGCGGCGGTTCTGCGCGCGGCCATTGGCATCGGCATTGCTGGCGATCGGTTGATCCGGGCCCATGCCGCGCACGGTGACACGCGAGGCGTCCACACCCTGGGAAGTCAGGTAGCTGCTGACGGCCTGGGCACGGCGCTGGGACAGGTCCATGTTGTGCTGGCGGCTACCGGTGCTGTCAGTGAAACCCACCACTTCGATGTTGTTCTGGTTGAACTGCTTGAACGAGCCAGCCAGGTTGTTCAGCGGCGCGTAGAAGCTTGGCGAGATGTTGGCCGAATCGGTGGCGAAGGTGATGTTGCCGGGCATGATCAGTTTGATCTGGTCGCCCTGGCGCTGAACCTCGACACCGGTGTTGGCCATCTTCGCGCGCAGTTCGGCTTCCTGCTTGTCGGCGTAGTAGCCGTAGCCGGCCGCCGCGGCGCCAATGGCCGCAGCGCCGATCAGTGCGCCCTTGCCACGGTGATTGTGATCGATCGCGGCGCCGGCCACGGCACCGGCCAGGGCACCCAGGCCACCGTACTTGGCGGTCTTGCTCATGCCGCCGGCCTCTTGCCCCTGGTTCTCATAGGGGTTTTGCCCCGCACAGCCGGTCATCAGGGCAGCAGTGGTTGCGACGATAATCAGGCGACGCATGGTGAACATGGGCAAGCTCCTCGTGTTGGTCATGTATGCCGTAGGTCTGGAACGGCTCTATGTCAGGCTTGGAGTGTCTTGCCGGGTGAAAATTCCGCGCCCGCCTGCGCATTTGTGCACCGCCCTCCTGTTCGCCCCTCAGGGCAAATACAACCGGAACAGGCCGCCCCCGAGCGCCCCTCCGTTGGAGATGTCGATGCGGCCCTGCACGCCGCCGCTTTCATGCAAGGCCGCAATGCGCGCAGCGAAATACAAGCCAAGGCCCGTGCTGCCACTGGTGGAGTCGATGCCCTGGATGTATTCCTGTTGCCGTTCGATCATGCGCGCCGGGTAGCCGGGCCCGTCATCGTTGATGCAGATGACCAGTTGGTTGTCGGCCTCTTCGATGGTGATCAACAGGGCCTTTTCGGCGAACCGCGTGGCATTGGTGATGACGTTGGTCACCACCGATGCCACCAGCTCGCGATCGAAAAAGCCCAGGGGATTATCGGTATCGATGCGCCAGTTCGCCTCGATGGCATTGTGCTGCAAGACTTCTTCGTGGGCTGCCAACTGCGCCTCGATGAAATCGTCGAGTTCGTGGTAGTCCGGGCATACCGGCAGTTGGTTCACACCGAGCTTGTACAAGCCCAGCAACTGCACCAGCATGCCATTGAGGTGCCGGAACTCATGCTCCATCACCCCCTGTTCCGCGCCACCGCGCAGCTCTTCGGGCAAGCGCTGGACCCACTGGCCGTGGGACTGGATCAGTGCCGAGAGCGAATTCTTCAGGTCGTGCACGGTGGAGGCGATCACCGTGGAAAAATCCAGCCCCTGATTATCAAGATTCATGCGCCGAACACCCGGGTATGCAGTTTGCGGTAGCGGTCATAGCGGTTATCGCTGGCGGGGATACCGGCCACGCTGGTCAAGGCGTCGCGGCATTCCTGCATGATCGCAGGCTGAGGATTCTCTCCGCCAATGCGCAGCAGCGCCTGGGCGGTATTGAGGGCGATACTGATGTTCCTGGGCTGCAGGCCCAACGCTTTACGGAACAGCTGCAACGCCTCGCCGAGCTGACCTCCCTGGTAACTGCGCACGCCCTGACGATTGAGCGTAACGGCTTCGGTGATGGCGTTCAGCACGCTGGGGTCATCCGTCAGCTGGCCTACTCTTTCCATGACCTTGGGGTCGTCGCCATAACTCTCCACACAACTTCTGAGCACGCCGATGGCCGCGGCATCCTGCCCCGACGCCTGCAATTGCCGGGCAACGGTCAGGGCCGCATCGACCGAGAAGAACTGGTTCATCTTTTCCAGGCGCTGGACGGCCTGGTCGGTCAGCTTGGCCGCGGTCTCCGGATCGCCGGCCTGCTGCAGGCTGGCGGCTTTCATCATGCGGGCACGCACCTGAAGGCCTTGGTCTTCCGGGTTTTCCTTGGCCACTTCGCTGAGCGTGGTGTTGATCTCGACCCGGGTGCGAGCGTCCAGACCGAAGCCTGCATTACGGCTCATCAACGCCTGCACCAGGCCCAGGTTGTTCTCGGCATCCTTGTAGCGTGAGCTCTGCCCCTGACTCACGGCGTGCCGGAACGCCTTGGACGCGCTGTCGAAGTCTTCGTTGGCCAACGCCAGCTTGCCCAGCTTCGATTGGCGCCGAACCGATAACGGCGAAAGCCGCACGGCCTCCTCCAACAGCCCTTGGGCGCGCTTGGTTTCGCCTTGCGCCTCCAGCACATCGGCCATGCCGTCGTAGAGACTGGGCATGATCGGGAAGGCCTTGAGCGCCTGCTCGTAGACGGCCTGGGCCTGGGCATGCTGGCCGCGCTTGTGCATCAGGCTGCCCAATGCCGCATAGACCCAGGGCTGCGGGCGGCTGGCGAGAATGGCCTTGAGAAACTTCTCGAGCTCTTCGAAGCGGTTGAGGTTGCGCAGCGCATCGGCCCGGTAGCGCAGGCACAGCGGCGCCAGACGCGGGTCGCGCTTGCACAGCTCGGCACAGGCTGCCAGCACTTCGCCTGGGCGGTTGCGGTCCAGTGCCTGGAGAATCGGTTTCAACAGCGCCTTGCGCTGGTAGAGCTTTTCCACTCGCTGGGCAAGGCCTACCCGGTTGAAGGGCTTGGTCAGGTAGGCGTCGGGCTCGTGCTCGATGGCGCTCAGTACAATGGCCTGGCTGCTTTCGGCAGTGACCATGATGAACACGCATTCGTGGCTGATGTGCTTGTCGATGATCAGGTCTTCGAGCACCTGCTGGCCGTTTTTCTTGCCATCGCCCAAGTGAAAGTCTTGCAGGATGCAGTCATAACGCTTCTGGGCGCACATGCGTAGCGCCTGCTCGCCACTGTCGGCGGTGTCCACGTCGCGAACGCCCAGCTCGCGCAGCATGGAGCGGGTCGACGTGCGAAAGTCGGTGAAGTCGTCAACGATCAGAAAACTCTTTTGCCCGAACTGCAGCATCAACACGACCTGCCCTGGAAGAAATGGAAAGATGGCACGAGGCGAACCACCGAACGCTGTATCGGCAGGCGGTCGGAAAAGATAAGCGTGGCGTACGTGCCACTTCAAAGATGGCATTAGGCCAGCATTTTAGCCACCCGCCGCACCCCCTGCCAGTGTCACTCCAGCAAGCCAAGTGCCTTCGCCTTGGCTACGGCCTGGGTGCGGCGCTCAACCCCCAGCTTGCTGTTGATGTGGCTGGCGTGCGTCTTGACCGTGTGCAGCGAGATGAACAGCCGCTCGCTGATCTGCTGGTTCGACCAACCCTGGGCGATCAGCTCCAGCACAGCCCGTTCGCGGCTACTGAGTGCATCAGCACTGGCAGTGGTGCATGGCAAGCCGGGCAACCGCTCGAGCAGCTGGGCCCGAACCGAACTGTTGTCGCTGCCCTGGACCTGCTCGCGCAGCCACTGCGGGTAGCGTTGCAGCAGCTCCTGGAACGGCTGCAGCACACCGCCACTGGCCGCCTGCAGCAGCGCCGGCAGCAACCGTGCCGCCTGTGCCTGATGCCCCTGGTCAAGGTGCAAGGCGATCAACGGGCACAAAGCGCTCACTGTCAGCATCATGCACCCACAGCCCTGGCCGCGCTCGGCAAGCTGTTCAAGGTTGCGTGCCGCCTGTGCCTCACGCCCCTGAATGCGGTCAAGTGCGGCTTGCTGCAACGCGACATGGCAGGGCAACAACGGGTGGAATTCGGGCGCCAGGGCCGCCTGCGCGCCGCCGTAGGTCTGCCCCAGGCGCGACAGCCAGGATTCGGCAAGGTCCATGCGCCCTTGCGCGAGCCAGAGTTCGCATTTGACCAAGGTGATCATCGCCAGGTAGTACACAGGTGGCACGTCCCAGATGTGCATCAGGCGTTCGGCTTCGGCGAGTTCAGTGAACGCTTCGGCGAAGCGCCCTTCCCGTCCGTCGAGCATGGCAATCACGCAATGACCGATAAGCACACTGATGTCACGGCAAGCACGTGCCTCGCCCAGGCCACCACGCAGCCGAGCCAGCCCCTGCTCCGGACACAGGCGCGCGACCAGCAGATAGCCTTCGTACAAGGTCAGCCGCGCCCGGATTGCATACAACCGCTGTGCAGACAACCCGTGCAAACGCTGTAGCCCTTCACGCACTTCGCCCAGTGCACGCACGACCTCGCCTCGGGCGTGCAATACCCGGGCCCTGTCGTAGTGGGCCAGGGCCTCGAACAGTGGGTTGCCGACGCGCTGCGCCAGTTCCAGCGCTTCCCGGTTCCAGCCCCGCGCACGCCAGAAGTCGCCCTCGGCGATTGCCAGGTTCGACAACGTCGACAGGCACACCAGGCGCTGGCCATACCGTTTGCAGGGCAGGCTCTGCAGTGCTTCGGTGCAGCAGGTCAGGGTGCGTTCACGATCGCCCCGGCCCCTGGCGATCACGCCGCTGAGCGCCAGCCACTGGGCGAGCATGGACTTCTGGGCAGTGGCAGAAGGCGCCGGCAGAAAGCGCCCCAGATGACTTGCCAGTTCCTCGGCAGCGTCGAGCTGACACGCCAGGCCAAGGGCCCAGCTGTACAACACGATCAGGCGCGGTGTGCTGACCAACAGGCTGTCGGGCAGGTCCATTTTCCAACGCAGCAGCATCGCGACGTTCTGCTCGGCCAGCAGTTGCTCTTCGGACAAGCTTTGCACAAGGTCGGCCGCAGCATTCAGGTCGCCCCCGCGCAACGCCTGCTCCACCGCCTCGTCCAGCAAGCCTTGGGACTGGAACCAGCAAGAGGCGCGCAGGTGCCGCTCGGTCAAAGGCTCGCGCGCCTGGCGGCTGCGAAGCAGGTCGGAGAACAGATGGTGGTAGCGAAACCACCGGCCGTGCTCATCCAGTGGCACCAGGAACACCTGGTGCGATTGCAGAAAATCCAGGATGGCGCTGCTGTCCTGTTGCAGCCGTACCGCGTCGCACAGGGGCGCGCAGAAGCGTTCCAGGCATGCCGTCTCGTCGAGAAAGCGCTGCACAGGCGCCGGCAGTATGTCGATCACCTCTTCGAGCAGGTAATCGCGGATCAGGCCTTCGCCACCGTGCAACGCCTGGGGCAGAACGTTTTCATCGCTGGACTCGCTAGCGGCCAGCTGCCAGAAACGCAGCCCGGCCACCCAGCCATCGCTGCGCTGGATGAGGTTGTCCAGCGCCTGGCCACGCAGCCCAGTGGGCCTGCGCCCCAGCACCGCCAGCGACTCTTCGGCGGTCAGGCGCAGGTCCTGCTCGCTCAGCTCGGCCAATTGCCGGGACAGGCGAAGGCGTGCCAGGTGCCAGTCCGGGCGCTGACGGCTGGTCACCAGCAGCACGAGGCCTGCGGGCAAGTGATTGAGGAAGAATTGCAGGCAGTGGTCCAGGACGGGACCTTGGGCAAGGTGGTAGTCGTCCAGCACCACCAGCAAGGGCGACTCGCTGCGCAAGTGCAGCGCCAACGCGTCGAGCACCGTGCCAAGCCACGGCTCGAAAGCAAACGGCTGGTGGCGCTGGCGCATCTTCAACAGCCCCATCGCCTGCCCCCCCATGGCGGGGCAGTGCTGCTGCAACCCGTCGAGCAGGCGCTCGAGAAAGCGCCCGGGATCGGCGTCTCGCTGGCTCAAGCCCAACCACAATGTGCGCCAATGGGCAGGCAGCGTCTCGCAGAACTCGATGGCCAGCGAACTCTTGCCGAAACCCGCTGGCGCACTGATCAGCAGCAACCGCCCGCCTAGCCCCGCCTGCAGGCGCTGGCACAGGCGCTGACGCGGGACGTGGCCATCGGGCAAGGGCGGTCGAAAGAAGTGCTCGTCCATCAGGCCCACGGCCTGGCTGGTGCATCCATGCGTACGGGACAGATCTGTCATGGCCGGCTCGTTCTGGGTGGACAAATACGGCGTAGGGGTGGTTGCGAGACTAGCGGTTAACGCCCTGCATTTGAAGTTGACGGGGAGACTGCGTCGGAAAAAGACTACGACAAAAAGCAACAGCGCCGATCGACGCGGGCTGGAATGGGGGCTTTGGCGGGGTATTCAGACGGTTTATCGCAATGGCCCGGCGCTTCTGCCGGGGGCTGGCACCCCCTGCATTGGCGCGATGGGGCCACCGAGGGTGGCCCTGTCACTGACTTCTTCGGTATCAGCGGATACCTGACTGACGCAGGGCCGCAGGCTGGAAGTCGGCCTTGCTGGCAGTGAAGCCGAAGTCGTAGGCACGTTTTTCTTCGTTCTTCATGCCCAGGGCCAGGTAGCGCCCCGATTGCAGATCATAGATGGCTTCAAGGGTGATCCATGGCACCTCGACGTTGTAGTACGGCTGCGCATGGGCTTCAGACACACGCCAGAGCTGGTTGCGCCCGTCATACTGGTCGATCACGGCGGCTTGCCAGGTGTCTTCGTCGATGTAGAAGTCACGCTTGGCATAGATGTGTCGCTGGCCGGGCTTGAGCGTGGCCACCACATGCCAGACGCGGCGCAGCTCGTAACGTGTCAGGTCCTGGTTGATGTGCCCTGCCTTGATGATGTCGGCGTACTTGAGTTTCGGGTCGTCGAGCTTGAAGGCGTTGGAGGCGATGTACAGTTCCTTCTTGCCTTCGAGCTTCCAGTCATAGCGGTCCGGGGCGCCGTTGAACATGTCGAGGTTATCGGAGGTTCGCAGGCCGTCTGCAGCGGTCCCCGGGCCGTCGTACGACACCTGCGGCGCCTGGCGCACGCGGCGTTGACCGGCGTTGTAGATCCACGCCTTGCGAGGTTCCTTGACCTGGTCGAGGGTCTCGTGAACCAGCAGCACGGTGCCTGCAAGGCGAGCTGGCGCAGTCACTTCCTGCTTGAAGTAGAACAGGATGTTCCCTGGATTGTTGGGGTCGTAGTCTTTCATCCGATCACGGAACACGAACTGATCGGAGAACGACACCGGGTTGAATGATCCATTCTGCTGCGGGGTCGCCTGGATGACCTGGCGGCTCACGCTGCCGCCACGGTAGCGAGTGATGTGGTTCCAGATCACTTCCAGACCGTTCTGCGGGATGGGGAACGGCACCGCCGTGCGGAAGTTGTTCAGGCCGTTACCCCCCTCCACCAGGGTGGCCTGAGTAGCGTTTTCCTTGATTGCAGCGAACACCTCGGCCGGTACCGTTGCCCCACGGTGCGTCTTGTAGACGGGAAGCTTATAGGTGTCCGGGTAGCGCTTGAGCATGGCCATCTGGCCTGGGGACAGCTTGTCCTTGTACTGCTCGGCGTTTTGCGCGGTGATGGTGAACAGCGGTTTCTCGGTACCGTAGGGGTCGGCGAGGAAACCTTTGCCATCGACGCTGCCGGCCGTCTTCGAGAGCGGCTGCCATGGCCCGATGGAGCCATCAGCATTACCGGCCTTTTCCGCGCCCATGGGGGTCAGGGTGGCACCCAACTTGGCCGCTTCGCCGGCCGGTACTGCCGCCATCACGCTGGTTGCCAGCAGGGACAGGCCCAGCACACCGGCTTGCAGCAGACTTCTGGTGTTGTTCATGTCGTGTCGTCCTGGATCCGTATGCTTAGAAGTTCACGCCGAAGCTGAGGGCGAGGAAGTCGCGGTCATCCACGGTGCTGTACTTGCCGTCGAAGAAATTGGTGTATGACAGGCTGGCGGTGTAGGTGTTCTGGTACTCGGCATCCAGCCCCAGGCTGACCGCCTTGCGTCCCTCCTCGAAGTTGCCGCCAGGGCCTGGCGAATAACCGGAGACGTCATGGGACCAGGCCACGCTCGGCTTGAGGTTGACGCCTGCGAACACATCGTTGTAGTCCCAGATGACCCGGGCGCGGTAGCCCCACGAAGTGCTGGTGGTATAGCCGTCGTTCTCGCACTTGCGGTTCAGGTTGGCTGTCGAGGCACCGGCGCCTGCGCCACTAATGGTGCTGGTGTTGAGCGCCTGGCAGGTATTGGCCCCACCGGTGGCGGGCAACGGGCCGGGGCCGAACACCGGGTCGCGGCCGTAGCGTGTGTCGTAGGCGCTTTCCAGGCCGCCGACATGGGTCACGCCCACCTCGCCCACCACGGTCATGCGGCTGGCACCCATCACCTGGTCGAAGAAGTGGGTCAGGGTGGTCTGGAACTGGGTGACTTCCTTGCGCCGGTAGCCATGCAGGTCCTGGCCAGGCACGCCATCGAGCAGCGAAGCGTTGCTCAAGGCGCCGCCCAGCGGGCGCACACCGGCGAACAGGATGTCGGTGGTGTTGAGCTGCACAGGTGCGTTGGGACGGTAGCTGATCTCACCGCTCCAGGCGGTGCCGGTGGGCAGTGTGGTGGAGAAGCTCAGGCCATAGAGGCGGATGTCCTCGGGGTACTCGACGAAGTACTTGGAGTTGCCAGCCACGATCAACGGTGCCAATGCACGCAACTGCGCTGGAAGGGTCGGGATCGCGGCGAAGACCGAAGGCGAGGCGCCGGTTGCGCTGAAGATCGGCGCACGGCTGTGATAGTTCATGAAGTAGGCGCCAAACTCGGTGTCCAGCGGCTCGAACATGTAGCGCATGGCCACGCCGAACTGCCCGCTGTCACGGGCATCACGGTCGCCGCCACGGCGCACCATCACCCCTTCTTCGTTGAGGTTGACGCCGCGGGTGGCCAGGAACTGGCGAGCGGCGGCAGGCACGGTACGGCTGCTGTTGAGCACACGCAGGTTGTCGGTGCAGCCGTCGGCAATGATGTCTGGTTGCGAGAAGAACGTGCCGCAGTTGTCGACGACGGTCTGGTCCCACTCGAGCTGGTAAAAGGCCTCGGCCGACAGGTTGTCGGTCAGGCTCTGGGAAACATAGAACATGTTGACCGGAATCAGGCCTTCCTTGATCTCGGCCCCTGGCCGGCGAAACGCCGACACGTCAATTGGGTTGACGGCATTGATGCCGCTGCCGATGAAGGTGCTCTCGCCCCAGCTGACCACTTGCTTGCCCAGGCGCACCGAGCCTGGCTGATCGCCGATGGAGTAGTTGTGGTAGACGAAGGCGTCGAGCAGCTCGGCACCGGAGGACTTGGCCCCTTCCTTGCGGTTGGAGTCGCTGATGTCCTTGAATTGCCGGCCCTCGTCCTTGAGTTCGAAGTCGTACCAGTACTTGCCGCGTACGAAGATGCCGGTATCGCCGTACTTGAGCTCCAGGTCGTGGATGCCCTTGAAGATCTTGGAGAAGGTCTCGCCCTTCTTGAAGTTGAGGTGGCCATCGTCGGACGTTTGCGAAAGGCCCTTGCCGCCGTTGTTGACCCCGATCAGGTTGCGGTTGGGACTGGCTGTCGACCAACTGGCGCCGATGGAGAGCGACGAGTCGAACTGGCCTTCGATTTCACCGATGTTGAAACTGACCGCGAAAGCGGGACTGGCAAGGGTGGACGCCAGGCTGACAGCCATCGGCAACCTGGCCCTGCGCCAGAACGGGTTTGCAGATTTCATCGACGCTACTCCATGTTCTTTTTTGTTATGGCAGTGGTGCTTTCAGGAATGGCCCGAACGACCGGTGTGCAAGACAGCGCCTGCTCACCCTCCCCTCCCGAAAAGCCCCTGGCCCCGACTATAGCCACCAAGGCACAGGCGCTCGATCCCTCTAAAGTGTGATTTGCGCTCCGTGCCGCCTGGGCGGTGCTGTGTGCTCCGATTGCGCCCCGGCCGTGCTGAAGAATGGCGCATTTGCGCCATTTGGCAAGCACTGCTCCGCTCTGGCATGCGGGTTGGCCCAGGACAGATTGCCGCATGCCCGCTTTCACAGGGTGGACAGGAAGGCACTGTTGCAGGCCTGCCACTCGATGATGTCCTGGCGGATGCGTTTCTTGTCGAGCTTGCCGACACTGGTCTTGGGAATTTCAGTAACAAGGGCGATCTGGCTGGGGATGGCCCACTTGTTGATGCGCCCCTGCTCTACGAACGGCTTGAGGTGTTCCTTGAGTGCCCTGGCATCGATCACCTGGCCTTCGCGCACCACCACCAGGGCAAACGGGCGCTCGCCCCACTGGGGATCGGCCGCCCCTACCACAGCCACTTCCCGCACAGCCGGATGCCGGCTGATCATGTCTTCCAGGTCCAGCGAGGACAGCCACTCGCCACCGGTCTTGATCACATCCTTGATGCGATCGCGGATGTCGATAAAACCCATGCTGTCGAGCGTGGCGACGTCGCCGGTGTGCAGCCAGCCGTTCTCCCACAGCGCCTGGCTCTTTTCCGGCTCCTTGAAATAGCCCTGCGTCAGCCACGGCGCACGCAACACCAGTTCACCCTGGGTTTCACCGTCGGCGGGCAGGAAATGCCCTTCTGCATCGATGATGGCCGTTTCCACCAGCGGCACCGGTACACCGGCCTTGATGCGGTAGCTGATGCGCTCATCTTCGGTGCCGGCCTGCAATTCGTCGTTGAGGTGCGCGGCACTGATCAACGGGCACGTCTCGGACATGCCGTAGGCTGCTGTCAGCTGAATGCCCCGGGCAAAGGCCGCATCGTAGAGCGAACGGTTCAGCGCACTGCCGCCGATGATGATTTTCCAGCCGGCGAAATCCACACCTGTGCCGTGGGGGCAGTTGAGCAGCATCTGCAGGATGGTCGGTACGCAGTGGGAGAAGGTGACCTGCTCTTCGCGCCACAGCTTGAGCAGCATCTCGGGCTCGTAGCGGCCCGGGTACACCTGCTTGATGCCCAACATGGTCGCAACGTACGGAATACCCCAGGCATGCACGTGGAACATGGGGGTGATGGGCATGTACACGTCATTGCTGCCCAGCAGCCGCACGCTGTCGATGCTGCCCATGACCGAGGCTTCGGCCAGGGTATGCAGGACCAGTTGCCGATGGGTGAAATACACCCCCTTGGGGTTGCCCGTGGTGCCTGTGGTGTAGAAGGTGGTGGCGACCGAATGTTCGTCGAAGTCGGGGAAATCGTACTGCGTGCTCGCCCCAGCCAGCAGCTGCTCATACTCGCCGACCAGGTTGGGCAAGGCCGCATGGGTATCCACCCCGTCGGTCAGCAGCACAGTGCGCTCGACCGTGGTCAACTGGCCGGCAATGGACTGGTACAGCTCGATGAAGTCACTGTTGACCAGCACCAGGCGGTCTTCGGCGTGATTCATGGTGTAGAGAATCTGGTCGGGCGAGAGGCGCACGTTGATGGTATGCACCACTGCGCCGATCATCGGGATGGCGAACATGCACTCAAGATAGCGGTGGCTGTCCCAGTCCATCACTGCCACGGTGTCGCCGGCCTTCACGCCGGCTTCGCTCAGCACGTTGGCCAACTGCGCGATGCGCTGGCTCAACTGCGCATAGGTCAGTCGCACCTGGTCCCGGTAGACGATCTCACGGGTCTTTTCGTAGCGGCTGGCCGACATCAGCAGGCGCTTGATCAGCAGGGGGTAGGCGTAGGCGTCGTCGGCGGGCTTGAGGAGACGGGTCTGCAGCATAAATATCCCTTTTATTGAGGCGCGGGCTTGCAAGGCGTGGCGTCACTGTAGTGCGCGACTGCGCCGGTCAAATCAGCCGAAGGAATGATTTGGCCGGTGCAGCCTGCGGCGCCAGGCGTTGACGGGCGGCAAGCAAGGGCTGGACACTGATCCACAGGCGTCAACCAGACCTCATCCCCTTTTGTTGAACCGGAGCCCCCTATGCCCAGCTCGCGCCACGCCGTTTTTCTCGACCACGACTCCCTGGACCTGGGCGACCTGGACCTGACGCCGCTGCACCGGTCGTTCGATTCACTGGCGCTGTTCGCCGCCACGACGCCCGAGCAGGTGGCCGAACGTCTTCAAGGCGCTGTTGCGGTGATCAGCAACAAGGTGGTGCTCGACGCGGCCTGCCTCGAAGCCAACCCACAGCTCAAGCTGATCCTGGTGGCTGCTACCGGCACCAACAACGTCGACCTGGCCGCCGCCCGGGCGCAAGGCATCACGGTCTGCAACTGTCAGGGCTACGGCACACCTTCGGTTGCCCAGCACACCCTGGGCCTGCTGCTGGCACTGGCCACGCGCCTGTGTGATTACAACAAGGCGGTGGCCGAGGGACGATGGGCCAAGGCCAGCCAGTTCTGCCTGCTGGACTATCCGATCGTCGAGCTGGAGGGCAAGACCCTCGGCCTGCTCGGCCATGGCGAACTGGGCGGTGCGGTGGCACGCTTGGCCGAAGCCTTCGGCATGCGCGTGCTGAGCGGGCAGATTCCAGGCCGGCCGAGCCGTGCCGACCGCCTGCCACTGGATGAGCTGCTGCCACAGGTCGACGCCCTCACCCTGCATTGCCCCCTGAATGAGCACACTCGGCACATGATCGGCGAGCGCGAACTGGCCCTGCTCAAGCCCGGTGCACTGGTGGTCAATACCGCACGTGGCGGGTTGATCGACGAGCAGGCGCTGGCCGATGCATTGCGCAGTGGTCATTTGGGCGGGGCTGCAACCGACGTGTTGAGCGTCGAGCCTCCGGTAGACGGCAACCCCCTGCTCGAACCTGGCATCGAGCGCCTGATCATTACCCCTCACAGCGCTTGGGGGGCTGTCGAGGCGCGCCAGCGGATCGTTGGCCAACTGGCGGAAAACGCCCAGGCGTACTTTGCCGGGCAGGCACGCCGCGTGGTCGGCTGAGGCACAGTCGCGGCTCTGCTACACTGCGCGATTTTTCGGAGGCGTCGTCCATGGACCCGCGCAGTGAAGTGTTGCTCCGCCAGGCAGAGCTGTTCCAGGGCCCGCTGCTGATTGCCGGGGCCCCGGCCGATGGCCTGTTGGCCCAACTGCCCCAGGCCCATGCCTGGACCTGGCACGCAGGCGATCACGCCCTGCTCGAAAGCCGCTTTGTCGGCCGCTGCCACTGCGCGGTGGAGCCCCCGGCGGTGGACGTGCCCACTGCCGTGCTGTTTCTTCCCAAGTCGCGCGAGCTGGCGGCTTACCTGCTCACTACCCTGGCCGCACGCCTGCAAGGCGGCACGTTGTACGTGGTGGGTGAAAAACGCGGGGGTATCGAAAGCGTCGCGCGGCACCTCCAGGCTTTTGGCAAGCCGCGCAAACTCGACAGCGCCCGGCACTGCCAACTGTGGCAGGTCAGCGTTGAACAGGCGCCGCAGGCAGCCGCGCTGCACACACTGGCCAAGCAGTTCGAGCTGTCACTGCCAGACGGCCCCTTGCAGGTGGTGAGCTTGCCTGGAGTCTTCAGCCACGGCCGCCTTGACCGAGGCACGGCGGTGCTGCTGCGCCACCTGGAGGCGCTGCCAGAGGGCCACGTGCTGGACTTCGGCTGCGGCGCTGGTGTGCTGGGGGCGGCAGTGAAACGGCGCTACCCTGGCAGCCACGTGACGATGCTGGATGTGGATGCCTTCGCCGTGGCCGCCAGCCGCCTCACCCTGGCGGCCAATGGCCTGGAGGCCGAGGTCGTGCAAGGTGACGGTATCGATGCGGCCCCTTTGGAGCTGGACGTGATACTGAGCAACCCGCCGTTTCACACCGGGGTCCACACCGATTACCAGGCGTCGGAGAATCTTCTGCAAAAATCGGCCGTTCACCTGCGAAAAGGCGGCCAAATACGCTTGGTAGCCAATACTTTCCTGCGCTACAAACCGATCATCGAAGCGGCGTTGGGTAACTGCCAGGTCCTGGAGGAAGCCGACGGGTTCAGGATCTACCAGGCAACACGCTGATAAAAACAGCGCTTGCCGAAACCGTTTCGCCTAGGCAGAATCCGCACCGTCCTAGGGGAGTAGTCTCCCGCGAGCGCCACGCTCGCCCGGTACGCGTCAACATACTTGGTCCACAGACCATGGCGCGTGCGACCCACCATGCAAACGTGCATGGCCAGGCCTGCGCAGACAGGCCCGGGGTTTGACAAGACCTATGACACGCACACCTTACCCGGGGCGGGGAGGTCGTACGTGTCATAGCCGTGTCGACCCGCCCCCGTAGGAATCCTGATGCTGGAATCTCTGCTGGTACCCACCGCAATCGTTGCCCTGGCCGAAATCGGCGACAAGACGCAGCTGCTCGCGCTCATCCTCGCTGCCCGCTTTCGCAAGCCCTGGCCCATCATTGCCGGTATCGTCGCCGCCACGCTGGCCAACCATGCCGCAGCAGGTGCCGTGGGCGCCTGGTTCGGCAGTTTCTTCAGCGACGCTGCGCTGCATTGGATCCTGGCCGCCAGCTTCACCGCCACGGCCCTGTGGACGCTGGTGCCGGACAAGATGGACGACGACGAAAACCCTGCGCGCCGCTTCGGGCCGTTCCTGACCACGCTGATCGCCTTCTTCCTGGCCGAGATCGGAGACAAGACTCAGGTCGCCACGGTCATGCTGGCCGCGCAGTACCCTCACCTGATCATGGTCATCGTCGGGACCACGCTGGGCATGCTGATCGCCAACGTGCCCGTGGTGCTGGCGGGTAATTTCGCCGCGGACAAACTGCCGCTGACGCTGATTCGCCGCCTGGCGGCCGCCGCGTTCTTCGTGCTCGCGATCGTTGCGGTCTACACGGCCATGAAGGCCAGCGGCTGGGTGGGTTGAGGCACGGGCGGGCAGAGCGGAGCCTTCATGGCACTCGCTTGCCCGCCTGCAGCGGGCCTCAGGGCTTGGCCGCTGCCTGATACAGCGGCATGACTTTGGGGATGGCTGCCTGCAAGGCGGCAATACGGCTGGCCGAGGCCGGGTGCGTACTCATGAACTCCGGCGGTGCCCCTTCCGAAGCCTTGCTCATCTTGTTCCACAGGGTGATGGCCGCGTTCGGGTCGTAGCCTGCACGCGCCGAGAGCTCGAGACCGATCAGGTCTGCTTCGTTCTCGTTGGCCCGGCTGTTGGGCAAGGTCATGGCGTAGTTCACCACGGTGTCGGCCAGCGCCATGCTGTCCTGACCCAAACCGAAGATGGCGCCAGCACCCTGGCGCGCCATTTCCACGCCGTAGGCCTTGGACATCGCTTCACGGCTGTGCTCGCGCAAGGCGTGGGCGATTTCGTGACCGACGACGGCCGCGATCTCGGCGTCGTTGAGCTTGAGCTGATCGATCAGGCCGGTGTAGACGATGATCTTGCCGCCTGGCCCGCAGTTGGCATTGAGCTCATCGCTCTTGATCACGTTGACTTCCCATTTCCACTGCGCAGCGTCCGGCCGGAACTGGGGCGCCTGGGCAATCAAACGGTTGGCGATAGCCTGTACACGCCTGGCATCTGCACTGGATTTGTCGAGCAAGCCCTTGCTGGACGCTTCCCCCAGGGTCTGCTGGTACGACTGGGCGTACATGGTGTTGACCTCGTCGGGCGAGAGCATGCTGAACATGTACTGCTTGCGCTCAACGCCCACCGCACCGCCGCTGGTGGTGTTCACCCCTTGGCAGCCAGCGAGCAGGATGCCAGCGCTCATTAGGCTGATGACAAAAGACTTACGCATGGAAACACTCCTTTTTACATGCGCCGTATCCTAGGATGACTCATAGGTGGGCCGCCATAGCCGCAGGGAAGATTTTGCACACCCTCCCGCTCTGCGCGGCGAGCAACCGAGCATGCACTGGCACTCAGGCCGGGGTGAGGCACTCGGGCGCGTCCAGTTTCGGGTCGTTGACGAAAGGCGCCAGGGCCCGCTCGCGCAAGGGCACCGAGGGGCTTGCCAGCAATTGCTGCAAACGGATCAGCGGCGTCTGCGGGTCCAGCCAGGCAGCCTGCCCTGCTTCGTCCAGAATCAGGGGCCTACGTTGATTCATCGCCGCCTGGGTGACCACGGCGCAGCTGAGCCAGACGTGTTCCTGTACGGCATAAGCCTCCCACACAGCGGCGAAATACAGCGACGCCCCCTCGCCCGGTGTCAGCCAAAAGGGCCGTTTGCGCACGCTGCCTCGCCACTCATAGAAACCATTGGCCGGTATCAGGCAGCGTCGTTGGCGAAAGGCTTCGCGGAACATCGGCTGCTCGGCCAGCGTTTCGGCGCGGGCATGGGCGGGGGTGCGGGAAAGGTCGGTGAGCCACGGCGGCGTCAGGCCCCAGCGCGCCTTGGCCACTTGCAGCTGCCCGTCCAGCTGGCGCTGGATGAGGACGGTATTGCCGGGCGAAATATTCCACTGGGCGGGCTGCCCGGCAGGAAAGCCAGGCAGGCTGGCCAATGCCTGGGGCCAGCGGAACAGGGCGTAACGTCCACACATGAGGTAATTCTAAACCTAGCAGATCAAGGTACCGGGGAAGCTCTCCGGCTCGTCGCCAATCAGCGGCTGGGCGCCATTGTACGCATCGATCAACTGCCGTGCGTATTCGGCCTGTTCATCGGCCACCGACAAGCCCAGCAACCCGTGCAGGGGCAATTCGCCGGTCGCCCCGACCAGGTCGCGGCCCACCAGGTGCGCCTGCACCCCTTCGCTGGCGAGCATACCGGCCAGCATTTCTGCTTCGAGCAGGCTTTCGGGTTCGTAGATACGCCTCATCACGCATCGTCCTCACGTCTGACATCGAGCATCCATTCGTCGTCATGCACCTGCAGCACGAACACGATCGGCTGACAGCACACCTGACAGTCTTCGGTGTATACCTGGTCGCCGCCGGACAGATCGACGGAGGTTTCCACCCGCTCGCCACAATAAGGGCAATCGTAGAACTCTGTTTCCAGCATCAGGGCCTCCACGACGAGTTATGCGTATAATTGCCGCTCTGTTTACAGGGCCACGTGCGTCCGAGCCGTTTTTCGGGGCCTGCCCGTACTTCATTATTACCCTAGCCGTTTCCAACAAGAGAGCATGATGGGCGAATTCGATGCCATCCGACCATACGACGACGCTGAGGTCCCTGGAGTTCTGGCACGCCTGCTCAGCGACCCGGCATTCCTCGATATCCTGACTCATTTCCGCTTCCCGCGTGCGGCCGGTGCCCTTGGCTGGCTGCTTAAACCGCTGATCGCCCGGCGCCTGCGCAAGGAGTTCGCTGGTGTGACCTGTGTATCGACCCTGCAGGACAAGGTCGAGCACTACGTTGATCGCACCATCGACCGCGCCACCGATGGCGTGACCTATTCGGGTGTGGAGCAGCTCAAGGCCGGCACGGCTTATCTGTTCCTGGCCAACCACCGTGACATCGTCATGGACCCGGCATTCGTCAACTACGCGGTGTACCACGCCGGCCTGCCCACCCCGCGCATCGCCATTGGCGACAACCTGCTGCAAAAACCGTTCGTCAGCGACCTCATGCGGCTCAACAAGAGCTTCATCGTGCACCGCTCGATCACCGGCCGCCGCGAGAAGCTGGCCGCGTACCAGCTGCTGTCGGCCTACATCAATCACTCCATCGTCAACGACGCCACTTCCATCTGGATCGCCCAGGCTGAAGGCCGCGCCAAGGATGGCGACGACCGGACCGATTCGGCCATCCTCAAGATGTTCCACATGAGTCGCAAGGACGAGGCGTTCGGCGCGGTCATCCAGAGCCTGAACCTGACGCCGGTATCGATCAGCTACGAATACGACCCCTGCGACCAGGCCAAGGCTCGTGAGTTGTACATCCGCGCCACCACGGGTACCTACCAGAAGGCACCTGGCGAGGACGACCATAGCATCGCCAAGGGCATCACCGGCTACAAAGGCCGCGTGCACATCAACTTTGCACCGCCAGTGACCCAGTATTACGAGGACACCAAGCAGCTGGCCGCGGAAATCGACCGGCAGATCCTCGGCGGTTATCGACTGTTCCCGGTGCATTACCTGGCCTACGCCATGTGGGCCGAGCAGGATGACACGCTGCAGGTGCCAAGCGCCGAGCAGGTGTTCCCTGCCGACGAACTGGCCAAGGCCAAGGAAGAATGGCAGCGCAGGCTGGATGCCTGCCCTGAAGAGCAGCGGCCTTACCTGGTGTTGCAGTACGCCACGCCGGTGCGCAATCAGTATCAGGTCAGGCAGCAGGCACCGCTTGCTTGAGCATTGAGGGGACGCTGTTGAACGCCAGCGTCCCAATCAGCATGAGCCCCGATTGTGCTCAGGCCCAGGTGCTGACCCACGACAGCACCAGCGCACTGGCCAGGCAGGCGAAGCCCAGGCCGTAGCGCTGCCTGGGCACCCATCCTGCGAATCGCGCATACGGCCTTTGCAGCTCTCCCGGCCCTGGCTGTGCATCGGCCGCGCTTCGCCTGGCGCTGTGCAACAGCAGCCCGCCTGGACACGTCAGCAGCAAGGCCAGCACATTGATGAGCTTGGTGGGATGGGCGGCAATCAGCCCCCAGAGCATGTGCATGGACATCGCGTCACCTCGGCGTAGACCTGAACAAAAGCCAGCATTCTACCCAACCCACCTGACGCTGCCTGCATGGCAGCGACCGCGTGTCATTTAATTTCATCTGTCATCGGTTCGTCATCAGAACAGGCCACCCTGTCGTCCTTCCTAGCACCGGAGCTTGTCATGCTGCATGCCGAAAACCAGGACCGCCTTTACCTCGTTGCCCAGAGTGATGAGCAACAGGCGCTCGTCGATGGTCTGGCCATCAATGTGCAAGACCGTCAATGGCTGGTCTACTGCGCCCTGGGCGGGCATGCCCATGAGCACTGGCCCGAGGTGGATGCCCAGACCGGGATCAGCATGCTGGACCTGCGCATAGCAACGGCCTGATACCGGTACGCAGCATAAAAAAACCGCTGGCCGTCACCGGGCAGCGGTTTGGATGAGCCATTGAAGGCTATTGCGCCAGCACCTGACCGATACTTGGGTCCTTGAACAACCGGGTCAGCGCGTCGCTCAGCACATCGCTGACCAACTGGGTGTTGGTGTCCTGGTTCGGCGCCATGCCAAAGCGCTGGTCCAGCGAAGCGCCATAGCGACCGGTGTAGCGGCGACCATTGTTGGCGACGTCAGCACGGAAGGTGGCGCCGATGGTGGCTTCGGTCACGTACAGTTTGTCCTTGGGCGACTGGTACTTGAGCTCGGCCAGGGTAACGGTCAACTGGGGCGCGTTGCCTGCAGTGGTGGGCGTAAAGCCCAGCAAGCGCACGGCAGCCTCGGCCTGGGCCTGCAGCTTGGGCACCACCTGGTTGCCGCTGACACTGATGGTACTGGTTTCCGGGTACATGCCACCGCGGGTGCCCAGCGACGGTGAAGGCCTGCCGTCTACCACTCGCACCACCACCGGCTGCCCCTGCCCCACCGGGGTGAGTTGCGCCGTGAGCTTGGGCTGCGGATTGAGTTGTTGCGGGCTGTGGGCACAACCGACCAGGCTGAGGCTGGCTACGGTGATCAAACCGAACAACAGTCGTTGCAACATGCGCGATTCTCCAGAAAATGCGGCGATGGCGCACAGTATACCCAGCGGCAAGGGCCTGGCTACAAGCGGCGTGCACCGCTTGCACCCGGTACGTCCGAGGTTGTCACAAACGCTTAACCGGCAACGCTTAATGTGGCTGCACGCTCACCTGCACAGGACATCTGCCATGGTCTCGCTTTTGCACCTGTTGTTGCCTGCTCCTCGCCACACCGCCTACGCCCTGCTCGACATGAACGGCACGTGCCTGGCCTTCAAGCATTGCTCGCAAGTACCTGAGGGCGATGGCTGGGTGCAGGTGCACGAAGTGCAGCTTGCCTGGCTGGGTCATGCACTGCCGGACGGTGCCCGGGTTTGCAAGCCGACAAGTCGCCGCTGGCATCAACGCAACCTGGCTGCCTGAAAAACCCTGCAATAAAACCGCGAAATGGCGACATTTCTGACCGCGACCTCGCTATAATCTCCCCCCGATTATAAGGACGTCTCCTGATCGGGCCCCGCATCCGCCGTCTGACCACGGCAAATCTACCCGCCTCGCCCACAGAGAGCCTTCCACTCAGGTCTTGCATCGGCTGTCGTGCCTGCTTCCATGGCCGTCACACTGCATAGAACCTGCGGGTTGCCATCGCGCAGTCCCCTTTTGAGGTTCACGTCTTCAAAAGAGCGTGAAAAAACGGTTTTCACTACTTCACAAGAGTGTGGCGAGCAAATGAACAATCTGGCATGTGCAAAAGCGGCAGGTGTGTCCCCTTCAGCCCTGAACAGGCAGCAAATGGCCCCAACCTGGATGCGTGTCTGAGCGGCTTGCATAGCGTATCCGACGGTCGTTGACCATAAGTCGAATTGCCGCACCTGGGGCAAACAGGGTTCAATAGGCAAACCCAAAGACTGGTTGGCGGTGTCCGCGGACGTTGCATGAACTGCGAAAAGTCGGACATGGCGATCCTGGAGAACCCGGTGATCCTGTGCTGTCAATTAGGTAGCTGTAGATTGTGGAGACGCGTTAAATGGCGCAGAACGAATCGGTTGATGTAGTACTGGTAGGCGCAGGCATCATGAGTGCCACCCTGGCCGTACTGCTCAAGGAGCTTGACCCGACCCTGAAACTCGAAGTGGTCGAGGCGATGGACTCCGGGGCCGCAGAGAGTTCCAACCCCTGGAACAACGCAGGCACCGGCCACGCTGGCTTGTGCGAGCTGAACTACACGCCCCAGGCCGCTGATGGCAGCATCGACATCAAGAAGGCCGTGCACATCAATACCCAGTTCGAGGTGTCTCGCCAGTTCTGGGCCTACCTGAGCAAGAAAGGCAACTTCGGCCCGGCGCGGGCGTTCATCAACCCGGTACCGCACCTGAGCTACGTCGAGGGTGACAAGGGCATCGCCTTCCTGAAGAAGCGCTACGAACTGCTCAAGCAGCATCACGCCTTTGCCGAGATGGAGTACACCGACGACAAGGCCGTGATGAACGAGTGGATGCCGCTGATGATGCCGGGCCGCCCGGCTGACCAGCACATTGCCGCCACCCGGGTGCTCAAGGGGACCGATGTCAATTTCGGGGCCCTGACCAACAAGCTGCTCAAGCTGCTGGGCGACGCGCCCGACGCGCAGGTCAAGTATTGCAAGAAGGTCGTGGGCCTGCGTCGCAACGGCGCCGGCTGGACGGTCAGCATCAAGGACGTCAACAGCGGCAACAGCCGCGAAGTGGACGCTCGCTTCGTGTTCCTCGGCGCCGGTGGCGCTGCGCTGCCGCTGTTGCAGGCCTCTGGCATCCCCGAGAGCAAAGGCTTTGGCGGTTTCCCAGTCAGTGGCCAATGGCTGCGTTGCGACAATCCGGAAATCGTCAGCCAGCATCAGGCCAAGGTCTATAGCCAGGCCGCCGTCGGCGCGCCGCCCATGTCCGTGCCGCACCTCGACACGCGCGTGGTCGACGGCAAGAAATCCCTGCTGTTCGGGCCGTACGCCGGCTTCACCACCAAGTTCCTCAAGCACGGTTCGCTGCTGGACCTGCCCCTGTCGGTACGCCTGGGCAACCTGGGCCCGATGCTGGCGGTGGCCCGTGACAACATGGACCTGACCAAGTACCTGGTCAGTGAGGTGATGCAGTCGATGGAGCAGCGCCTGGAATCGCTACGTCGCTTCTACCCCGAAGCCAAGGCCGAAGACTGGCGTCTGGAAGTGGCTGGCCAGCGTGTGCAGATCATCAAGAAGGACCCGAAAAAAGGCGGCGTTCTGCAGTTCGGTACCGAGTTGGTGTCTGCCCAGGACGGCAGCCTGGCGGCGCTGCTGGGCGCATCGCCCGGTGCTTCGGTGACGGTCTCGATCATGCTGGAGCTGATCGAGCGCTGCTTCCCGGAGCAGGCTAAAGGTGCCTGGGCAGCCAAGCTCAAGGAGATCTTCCCGGCACGCGAGAAGACCCTGGCCACCGACGCTGCGCTTTACCAGAAGATCAGCGCCGACAACGATGCGGCACTGGACCTGGTGCAAAGCAGCCCAGCAGCCAAGCATTACGCCTGAACCGCCCGGCCAGTGAAAAACGCCCCTCGGGGCGTTTTTTCATGCCCGTGAGCGGGCGTTTTCGATGATTTCGATGTACTCGTCGCCATTGCGCTGATCGGCAATCTGCTCGGCGAACGTCTTGCCGTGTTCGTCCTTGCCATCGAGGTCGAGGCCTGCTTCGACGAAGAAGCCGACGAAACGCCGGAAGTCATCTACGCGCAAGCCGCGGTACGCCTTCACCAGTTTGTGCAGCGATGGCGACGTGACCCCATCGGCGGGCTCGAACTGGAGAAACGCCTTGATGTAGTCGTCACTGATTTCGTCACCGATTACCTGTTTCTTGTCTTTACGCATTGCCGACTCCAACTGGACCATCACGATGTTCAAAGGGCGGCAGTGTACCTTCCGCCGCGCGCGAGCCTCAACGCGTACGTACGGTGCCAGTGTGCAGGTCCGCCCAGATGTGCCCGTTGGCATAGGTGAGAAACTGCACATACAGGGTCTCGTTGCGCAGCAGGTCCATGATGACCCGGTAATCGCTGAGCGGATAGTTCAAGTTCAGGGTGCGAGTCTTTTCGTCGTAGACCGGCTTTTTCAGGCTCTTGGCCGCTTCGCCGTCGAAGGTCAGCAGCACCTGGGTCATGGTGGCCGCCTTGCTCAAGGGCTTGCCTTTGAGGCGCATCTGCAAGGATGAGGTGATTGGAATGGGTTGCTGGTCCGACTGGCGCTGGGCGCCGACTACCACGGTGTAGTCGGTGACTTGAAGCAGTTGCTGAGCGGTAGGCGCTGCCTGGCGCAGGGATTGGTCATCGGGCGGCAGGAATTGGCTGTGCATCGGCGCGGCAGCCAGGGGCAAGCTGACTGCCAGCAGGAACGGGATGAACGCACGCATGTGAGGCTCCTTGGCTTGAAGGAGCACTCTAGCATGCTGCGCCTGGGCGGCAGCTAGGCTGCGCTCAGAGCCCCTTGACGGCGAAGATGCCGTTGGCGTTGCGCCAGTAGCCCTTGTAGTCCATGCCGTAGCCGAAGATGTAGCGATCGATGCAGGGCAAGCCCACGTAGTTGGACTTGAGGTCCGGGCTGGCCTTGCGGTCGTGGTCCTTGTCGATCAACACGGCCGTGTGCACGGCGCGGGCGCCGGCATGCTTGCAGAAATCGATGATGGCGCTGAGGGTGTGGCCCTCGTCGAGGATGTCATCGACGATCAGCACATCGCGGTCGATGAACGAGACTTCCGGCTTGGCCTTCCAGAACAGCTCACCGCCGCTGGTCTGGTTGCGGTAACGGGTGGCGTGCAGGTACGAGGCTTCCAGCGGGAACTGCAGGTGGGTCAACAGCTTGCCGGCGAAGATCAGGCCGCCGTTCATCACGCAGAACACCACGGGGTTCTTGTCGTGCAGTTCTTGGCAGATCTGCTCGCCGACCTTGGCGATGGCCGCTTCGACTTCGGCTTCGGTGTACAGGCAGTCTGCTTCACGCATGACTTGACGGATATGCTCGAGATCGGCGGACATGGCGCTCTCCAAGAGGTGCATTTTGGAAAAGCGGGCAAAGGTACGCATCCGCTCGTCACAGATCAAGCGTTTATGGACTAACGTGCAAAATGATCAGACGACAGCACAGGCTGAATAGATTAATCTAGCGCGGTTTTTTTGCCCGCCTTTCGGAGCCCCCCTATGCCCACTCGTGAGATCCGCCATCCGCTGATCCGCCACAAGCTCGGCCTGATGCGCCGTGCTGATATCAGCACCAAGAATTTTCGCGAACTCGCCCAGGAAGTCGGCGCCCTGTTGACGTATGAGGCCACCCAGGACCTGCCGCTGGAAACCTATGAAATCGACGGCTGGTGCGGCAAGGTTGCCGTGGAAAAGATCGCCGGCAAGAAGATCACCGTCGTGCCGATCCTGCGCGCAGGCATCGGCATGCTCGACGGCGTGCTCAGCCTGGTGCCGGGCGCCAAGGTCAGCGCGGTGGGCGTGGCCCGCAACGAAGAGACGCTTGAGGCCCACACCTACCTGGAAAAGCTCGCGCCTGACATCAATCAACGCCTGGCCCTGATCATCGACCCGATGCTGGCCACCGGCGCATCGATGGTCGCCACCATCGACCTGTTGAAAAAGGCCGGTTGCCGGGAAATCCGCGCCATGGTTCTGGTAGCTGCCCCAGAGGGCATCGACGTGGTGCACAAGGCCCATCCGGATGTGCAGATCTACACGGCCTCGATCGACCAGCGCCTGAACGAACATGGCTACATCGTCCCAGGCCTGGGCGATGCCGGCGACAAGATCTTCGGCACCAAGCAAAAGGACGCCTGACCATGCAGGACGGCTACAACGACCCGCTCTGGCGTCAGGTCGTTTCAGGCGCGCAGATGCTCTTCGTGGCATTTGGCGCGCTGGTGCTGATGCCCTTGATTACCGGCCTGGACCCTAACGTCGCGCTGTTCACGGCCGGCCTTGGCACCTTGCTGTTTCAACTGGTCACCGGGCGTCAGGTGCCGGTTTTCCTGGCATCGAGCTTCGCCTTCATCACCCCGATCATTCTCGCCAAGGGTCAGTTCGGCCTGGCAGAAACCATGGGCGGCGTCATGGCCGCCGGGTTCGTCTACACCTTCATGGGCCTGATGGTGAAGATCAAGGGCACAGGCTTCATCGACCGCATGCTGCCCCCGGTGGTGATCGGCCCGGTGATCATCTCCATCGGCCTGGCCATGGCACCGATCGCGGCCAACATGGCGATGGGCAAGGCTGGCGATGGCAGCGTGCTGCTGCCCTACAGCACCGCCATGCTCATTTCCATGCCGGCCCTGCTGACGACGCTGATCGTGGCCGTGTTCGGCAAAGGCATCTTCCGCCTGGTGCCGATCATCGCCGGCGTGCTGGTGGGTTTTGCCCTGTCGTTCGCTTTCGGGGTGGTCGACACGGCAAAAATTGCAGCCGCCCCTTGGCTGGAATTGCCCAACTTCACCGCCCCTGCCTTCAACTGGCAGGCCATCCTGTTCATCGTGCCCGTGGCCTTGGCGCCGGCGATCGAGCATATCGGCGGGGTCATCGCGGTAGGCAGCGTGACGGGACGGGACTACCTAAAAACGCCTGGCCTGCACCGCACGCTGCTGGGTGACGGCATCGCCACCACGGCAGCCGGCCTGTTCGGTGGACCGCCCAACACCACCTACGCCGAGGTGACCGGCGCGGTGATGCTGACCAAGAACTACAACCCGAAGATCATGACCTGGGCTGCGGTGTTCGCCATCACCCTGGCCTTCATCGGCAAGTTCGGCGCCCTGCTGCAGAGCATTCCGGTGCCAGTGATGGGCGGCATCCTCTGCCTGCTGTTCGGCTCGATCGCAGCCGTGGGGCTCAACACCATGATCCGCCACAAGGTCGACCTCGCCGAAGCGCGGAACCTGGTGATCGTGTCGGTAACCCTGGTGTTCGGTATCGGCGGGGTGCTGGTCGGCAGCGGTGACGGCCCTGACGATTGGGGCCTCAAGGGCATCGCGCTGTGCGCCATCGTGGCGATCGCGCTCAACCTGATCCTGCCAGGCAACGATGCCTGGAAGCACAAGCAACAAGATGACCCGTTGCCTTGACGCCTGAGCCGCCTGGCTTGACCCAGTCCTCGACGGGGTCAGGCCAGGCGGGCCATTACGCGTTTTCGCAGAGCTTGGCCAACACCTTCACCCATTCGGGGTGTTCATTCATGCAAGGCACAAGCACCAGCTCCTGGCCACCGGCCTCGACGAATTGCTCGCTGCCGCGCATGCCGATTTCCTCGAGCGTCTCGATGCAGTCGGCCACGAAGGCCGGACACATCACCAGCAACTTCTTCACCCCGGCCTGGGCAAGCTCGTCCAGCCGCGTCTCCGTATAGGGTTCGATCCACTTGTCCCGCCCCAGCCGCGACTGGAACGACACCGACCATTTGCCCGCCGGTATGCCCAGCCTCGTCGCGAACGCCCTGGCCGTGGCCAGGCACTGCCCGCGGTAACACACGGCACGCACCTCGGCGCTGGCGCCTTCGCAGCATTCGGCTGCACGCAGGTCATGCTTCGTACCGCTGGGGAAGAGCTTCTTCAAATGGCGTTCGGGCAAGCCATGGAAGCTGAGCAGCAGGTGATCATAGTCCTGCTCCAGGTAGGGCCGGGCACTGGCGACCAATGCGTCGATGTAATCCGGATCATCGTAGAACGGTTGCAGCACGCGCATCTGCAGCGGCAGTTGCTGCTCGGTGATGGTCTGCCGGGCGAGTTCGACGACGGTGGTCACCGTGCTGTCGGCAAATTGTGGGTACAGGGGGGCCAAGGTGACCTTGCGTATGCCCTGCGCCGCGAGCCGCTCCAGTACCTGGGGCAAGGCTGGCTGGCCGTAGCGCATGGCAATTTCAACCGGCCCATGGGGCCAGTGGTCGACCATAGCCGCTTGCAGGCGACGGGTAAGCACCACCAGCGGCGAGCCCTCGTCCCACCAGATCGAGGCATAGGCGTGGGCGGACTGCTCAGGGCGCTTGATCAGGATCAACGACACCAGCAGGCGCCGGATGGGCCAGGGCAAGTCGACCACATAGGGGTCCATGAGAAACTGATTGAGGTAGCGGCGAACATCGGCTACCGACGTGGAGGCCGGTGAACCCAGGTTGACCAGCAGCAAAGCGTGATCGGTCATGCAGCATCCTATGTCAGAGGCGACTGGACAAATTGCCCAGCGCCGATTGCAGATCGTTGAAGCGGAATGTGAACCCGGCCGCCAGCAACCGCGCGGGGTAGGCACGCTGACCACCGAGCAGCAGGTTCGCCATCTCGCCCAGGCCGGCTTTTAGCAGCAACCCAGGCAGGGGTATCACAGCAGGCCGGTGCAGCGCCTTGCCCAGCTGCTTGGCAAATTCACGATTACGCACAGGTTCAGGTGCACAGGCATTGTAAGGGCCGCTGGCGTCGGTGCGCTGCAAGAGAAAATCAATCAGGGCGACCTGATCGTCTATATGGATCCAAGGCATCCACTGCCGACCGTTGCCTATCGGCCCTCCTAGTCCCAACTTGAAGGGCAAACGGAGGCGGGACAGGAAGCCGCCGTCGCTGGCCAGCACCAACCCTGTACGAACCAGCACCACCCGAATGCCCTGCGCTTGCGCACGACACGCCGTTTCCTCCCAGGCAATGCACAGCTGGCTGGCGAAATCTTCGACCACTGGAGGCAGGTCTTCGGTCAACTCGCGTTCGCCGCCGTCACCATACCATCCCACGGCCGAACCTGAGATCAGCACCCCAGGACGCTGCTCACGCCTGCCCAGCCATGCCAGCAATTGCTCCGTAAGGGCGATGCGGCTTGACCAGAGCAGGTTGCGCCGAGACGCCGTCCAAGGCCGATCGGCAATAGGCGCACCGGCCAGGTTGACCACCGCATCGAGGTGGTCGGCCGCCTCCAGCTCATCAAGCTCGGCAATGCCCCTGACACCTTCGCCGCAAAGTATTGCCACTGCCTCTGGACGTCGACTCCACACGGTGAGCCGATGCCCTTGAGCAAGCCAGTGACGGCACAAGTGCCGGCCTATCAACCCGGTGCCGCCTGTCAGCAGGATGTGCATGGCAGTGTCCTCATGGAATAAGGCAGTGGTCTATTTTTAACAGCAAGGCACTTTCTAGCGCCCATGCTCTCCCATAAACATAGGCCAACCAATCGTTACTTGCGGAATATACTTATACACATTCGAATTATTGTACAGGTTTGCCTGACAGCGTAGTCTGCGCATAGCAAGGTTTGAAGAGGCCATCATGACCATACCTATTGCCATCATCGGGGCAGGCATTGCCGGCTTGTCTGCCGCCCAGGCACTGCAACGCGCCGGGCAGACCGTGCACCTTTTCGACAAGGGCCACGGCAGCGGCGGACGCATGGCCAGCAAACGCAGCGAAGCCGGCGCCCTGGACCTCGGGGCGCAGTACTTCACCGCCCGCGACCGCCGTTTTGTCGAGGAACTGCAGCACTGGGTAGCCGCCGGCTGGGCGGCACAGTGGAAACCGCAGCTGTACAACTACCGTGACGGGGCGCTCACCCCCTCCCCCGACGAACAGACGCGCTGGGTGGGCGTACCACGCATGAGCGCCATCACCCGCGGCCTGCTCAAGGACATGACCGTGAACTTCGCCTGCCGTATCACCGAAGTCTTTCGCGGCAAGGACTACTGGCACCTGCAAGACACTGAGGGCTGCAGCCATGGCCCGTTCAGCCGGGTGGTGGTTGCTGTGCCAGCGCCACAGGCAACGCCGCTGCTGGCGGCCACGCCAAAGCTCGCAGCCGTGGCCGCCGGGGTGCAGATGGAGCCAACCTGGGCGGTGGCGCTAGGCTTTCAGGCCCCTCTGGATACGCCCATGCAAGGCTGCTTCGTCCAGGAAAGCCCGCTTGACTGGCTGGCCCGCAACCGCAGCAAGCCAGGGCGCGACGAGACGTTGGACACGTGGGTGTTGCACGCCACTTCCAGTTGGAGCCGACAACACATCGACTTGCCCAAGGAGGAAGTCGTCGAGCACCTGCGCGGCGAGTTCGCCGAACTGGTCGGTTGCGTCGTGCCTGAGCCCACGTTCGCCCTGGCCCACCGCTGGTTATATGCACGCCCAGGCAGTCATCACGAATTTGGCGCCTTGGCCGATGCCGACCAAGGGCTATATGCCTGTGGGGACTGGTGCCTGTCCGGGCGGGTGGAAGGTGCATGGTTAAGTGGCCAAGAGGCCGCGCGCCGTTTACTTGAACACTTGGACTGATCGGCTATCTACACATTAAGGGTTCGCATCAGGCCCGCTATGTGCTGGAATATTCCTGTACATAATTTATGATTTGTACAGGTTTATGGAGGCAGCTATGCACGACCCTGCAGTTCACAACAAGCCGCGCATCGCTATCAGTGCCTGCCTGACCGGGCACAACGTGCGTTACAACGGTGGCCACAAGTCCTCGGACCTATGCCGCACCCAGCTGGAAGAACATTTCGAATGGACGCCGGTGTGCCCGGAAATGGCCATTGGCCTGGGCGTACCTCGTGACCCCATCCGCCTGGTGGGCGACCCTGAACAGCCTGAGGTCGTCGGCACGCGCGACCCTGGCCTGGACTATACGGCCCCCTTGCGCGATTACGGCAAACAGATGGCTGCCGAACTCGATGACATCTGCGGCTACATCTTCATGCAGAAGTCGCCCTCGTGCGGCCTAGAGCGCGTCAAGGTCTACCAGGACAACGGTCACCCGGCCATCAACAGCGGTCGCGGTGCCTATGCCCGTGCCTTTTGCGAGCTCAGGCCAGACCTGCCGGTCGAAGAGGAAGGCCGCCTGCATGACCCTGTGCTGCGCGAAAACTTCATCAGCCGCGTGTACGCGTACGCCGATTGGCAGCATTTGCTTGAGCAAGGCTTGAGTCGCCACGCACTGCTGGCCTTCCACTCCCGTTACAAGTACCTGCTGATGGCCAACAATCCGCAGGCTTATCGCACCTTGGGGCGCATGCTCGGCACCATGAGCAAGGACGACGACCCGGCCGTTGTCGCCCCTCGCTATTTCTCGGAGCTGATGCAGGCTTTGCGCCGCTGCGCCAGCCGTGGCACACACGGCAATGTGCTGCAGCATCTGAGCGGCTACTTCAAAAACGCCCTGACTGCTGCCGACAAAGCCGAGTTGCAAACGTTGATCGGGCAGTACCAGCAAGGGGTCGTGCCTTTGATCGTGCCGCTGACCCTGCTCAAGCATCATCTGCGCAACCACCCCGACCCCTACCTGCTGCAACAAGCCTACTTGCAGCCTCATCCTGAACGCCTGGGGCTACGTAATGCGGTCTGAGATTCTTTTACCAATTGGTGAGCTGGCCCGGCGCACAGGCGTTAACCCGGTTACCCTGCGCGCGTGGGAAAGGCGCTACGGTTTGCTCAAGCCACAACGCACGCCCAAAGGGCACCGACTGTACCCGGTCGAACAGGTCGAGAGGGTGGAAGCGATTCTGGCCTGGTTGCAGCGAGGCGCATCGGTCAGCCAGGTGGCGGATTTGCTGGACAAGCCGCTCAGCACACCACCGACCGGGGACTGGCAAACCCGTCAGTTTCAGATGCTCGAGGCCATTGCCAACCTGTCGCAACGGGCGCTGGATCATCAGCTGAACCAGGCCATGGCGCTCTATCCTGCAGTCACATTGTGCGAGCAGTTACTGCTGCCTTTGCTGGACCTGCTGGAACTGCGCTGGCGCAACTATTTCAACGCACGGCTTGAGCAGGTGTTCTTCCACACCTGGTTGCGCAGCAAACTGGGCGCGCGGGTGTACCACGACAATCAGTTGCTACAGGGCCCACCGGTTCTGCTTGCCGAAGACAGTGACCGAGGCTTCGACCCTGGCCTGTGGCTGTGCGCATGGCTGTTCACCAGCAATGGCTTTGCGGTGGAAATCCTCGAGCAGGCCGTGGCCGGTGCGCAGTTGCAGAGTGCAGCTGCGGCCTTGAAGCCACGCGCAGTGCTCTTGAACCTCGGCCCGCGCATCGATACCCGCGCGTTGCAGCGCACGCTTCAGAACCTGCAATTGCCCACCCTTGCCGGGGGTGCCTTGCTCGCGCTGCACCAGACCCAACTAGGCTCGCTCGACCTGCCTCACCTGCACACCTTCGATACCCCTCAAGCGGCCTTGCGACTACTGCAAGGCCTGTGACTGCCAGCCTGGAGAGATACCGATTTCATGCACTTGACCTGGCTTCGCAGTGACCTGCGCGTTACCGATAACACCGCCCTTAGCGCCGCCAGCGAACGTGGCCCAACCCTGGCCCTGTGGCTTATCAGCCCTGGCCAATGGCAGGCCCATGACGATGCGGCCTGTAAAGTGGATTTCTGGCTACGCAACCTGCGCGAAGTGCGGCAGTCGCTTGACGCGCTCAACATCCCACTGCTCATACGCAAGATAGACACCTGGGATGATGCGCCTGAGGCTGTACTCGATGTCTGCCGAAAGCACAATGTCCAGAGCGTTCACTGGAACGAGGAATACGGCATCAACGAGGACCGCCGCGATTCAGCCACGTGCAAATTGCTCAAAGCTTCAAAGGTTGAGGTTCACACCCATCTCGACCAACTCCTGTTCCGTCCTGGGACGGTGCTGACCCGTAGTGGCGGCTACTTCCAGGTGTTCGGCCAATTCAAGAAAAACTGCCTGGAGCACTTGCACCGCAGCCTGCCCTCGATGGCCGCACCGGTCAAACGCCAAGCCCCGACATCGATCAAGAGCGACCCGATTGCGCAACATGTCGAACCCTTCGAAAAGCCGGCAGACGCGCTGCGCAAACGTTGGCCCGCTGGCGAGAAGGAGGCTCAGGCAAGGCTTGCCCGGTTCACCGATGAAATCATCGACGACTACGAGACGCTGCGTGATCTTCCTGCTCGCGAGGGCACCAGCCAGCTGTCAGCCTATCTTGCAGCGGGGGTCATCTCACCCCGCCAATGCCTGCATGCCGCGCTGGCCCACAACCGGGGCGAGTTCGACAGCGGCAGCAGCGGCGTCCAGACCTGGGTCAACGAGTTGCTCTGGCGCGAATTCTACAAGCACATCCTGACGGGCTATCCCCAGGTGTCCCGGCATCGTGCCTTCCGTGCACACACCGAGGCGTTGCCCTGGCGTAAGGCACCCAAGGAGTTCGAAGCCTGGCAGCAGGGCCGAACCGGCTTCCCGATCATTGATGCGGCCATGCGCCAGATGCTGACCACCGGCTGGATGCACAACCGGCTGCGCATGCTGACCGCCATGTTCCTGAGCAAGAATTTGTTGATCGACTGGCGGCTGGGAGAACGTCACTTCATGCGCCACCTGATCGACGGGGATCTGGCAGCCAACAACGGTGGCTGGCAGTGGAGCGCATCCACCGGTACCGACTCGGTGCCCTACTTCCGGATCTTCAATCCTGTGTCGCAGTCGCAACGCTTCGACCCCAGAGGCCGCTTCATCCGTCAATGGGTACCTGAATTGCAGGACATCGACGACAAAAATATCCATGACCCTGGAAAATGCCACGGCTTGATTGATGCTAATCTCTATCCCAGTCCTATCGTCGATCTTCACAGTAGTCGACAGCGGGCGCTCCAGGCTTTCAAGGAGTTGCCCCGCTAGTCGTGTATAGAGGGCAATGCCGTGAGTGGCTCACGCAGTTTTTGGGTTACGGGCGCAACGGATGGGCTGGGCCTGGCACTGGTCCGCGATCTTTTGACAAACGGGCACCGTGTCGCCGCCAGTGCAGGTGCAAGCGAGGAACTCGATCGCTTGTGCATGCACCATGGCGATCGTTTGCTGCGGCTTCCAGGCCGGTTGCAGCAGCAGCCTGATGCTGACGAGGCAGGCCGCATGATCGGCCATGCCTGGGGATCCTTGGATGGCTTGATCCTGAATGCCGCCACCTGTGATTACCTCCCTCCAGGTACCTCGGACGGCGAGTTGTTCGAGCATCTGATCACCACCAACCTTCAGGCGGCACAGCACTGCCTCGAGTACGCCACGCCCCTACTGGCCAAGGGCGATACGCCCCAGATAATGGCTGTTTTCAGTCGTTACTCCGCCGCGCAGCTTTACGCGCCGACGCAGTGTCCTGCTGGCTGGAACAACGCCGTGCAGTGGGTGAGGGAGCAGCGCCCATCGTTGCTTGCCAATGGCATAGCGTTGACGGTGGTAGCACCGCAGTCCCTGAAAAACCCCGTGACGGCCGTCAGCGCGGTGCCTGAGGACTGGACTGCCGACACTGCCGCGCTAGAGCTTCTGACGCGCTTGCCTGCACGTGAACCTGAACTGGTGCTCGAGACGCTGAACCCGTCGAACCTCTGGCCGCTGCCGCAGCACTAGGTGGTACTGCGAGGGTAGAAATGCCAGTCATGCCGGGCACTGCTCAGGACGTGAAACGTTCTACGTCCTGAGATGGGTGCCACAGCACCGGAAGGATATCCATCAACGCACGTGGTTCGGCGCTGGTCCAGAAGCGGGTCGACCGAGCTGGGCCGCGTGCAAGCAGATCAGCCCCTGCGAGCAGGCGTTCGAGTTGACGAGCCACGGCAGCGCCCGTATCGATGACGGCCACGTGCGGGGGCACCGTTTCAGCCAGCAAGGGTTTCAAGAACGGATAATGCGTGCAGCCCAGTATCAAGGTATCGCAGCCTGCCGCCAGAAGCGGTTCAACGTAACTGCCCATCAAAGTGCGTAACACCGGGCTGGTCAGGTCCCCTGTTTCGATCAGTTCGACAAGCCCAGGGCAAGGCTGGGTGACTACCCGCACGTTACTGGCAAAGCGATCGAGCAAGGCGGCGAACTTGGCGCTCTGCAAGGTCCCGGTCGTGGCCAGCACGCCGACTATCCCTGAACGGGTAGCCGCTGCGGCAGGCTTGACCGCCGGCTCCATGCCCACGATCAGCCAGTCGGGATAGTGCGCACGCAGGTCGGCCACCGCAGCCACGGTGGCCGTGTTGCAGGCCAGTACCATGGCCTTGGCGCCTTGCTGATAAAAGAAGGCAGCGATGTGGCGACAGCGTTCGCGAATGTAGTCCGGCGATTTTTCCCCGTACGGTACATGGCCACAATCGGCGAG